>CAYXVJ010000071.1:6580-10863 GCA_964468675.1 uncultured Oscillospiraceae bacterium | reverse complement strand
TTCTTGCGTAGCTTCTATGCAGATCTCGTCAAGGAAATTGGCATTGCTGAAGAAAACTTCGAGCTTCCAGAAGGTGTCTTCTTGAGCACACGTAGCGGTGAGAAGGAGTACTACTTCTTGCAAAACTTCACCGATAAGAAGCAAGTTGTAACTTCAAATGAGACATTCCAAGATCTTGAGAGCTATGAAGAGCTAAAAGAATGGAAACTTGAGCCTTACGAGTGTAGGGTCTTGGTTTCAAAGTAATGTTGAAGCATTAACAAGTAAGATCTAAAGAAGAAACGGGTGCTGTAGACTAAGTTCTGCATCACCCGTTTTGCTATTTAGGAATTAATAAAATTTTTGCTTAATCTGCGACTTGCCACTCATTCATAAATGTTTTAATGCTGTCGAAGCGCAAGTCTCTAGCATGGTTCATGGCTTTCGTTGCAAGATCGAATTTTGCTTTGCTAAGTGTCCATGTATCAATTGATCTGTTTTTTAGGTCGCCAAATAAAGCGAATGCAGTAGCGCCCATGGCATACACGTTTGATCGTTCATCGATTGTTGCACCAATCTTGAATTCTTCTGGAGACATGAAGTTTTTACTGCCCCACATCCGTCCCATGGTATTCACTAAAGGTGCTTTACTGTAAAAATCAACATCACAGATAACAGCCTGTTCTCGATCGATATCGTACAAGATGGAGGCATCGTAAAAATCGACTGCTACATAGCCTTTAGAGATAACATGGGTATGGAAGCTTAAGACATCTATAAAGATTTGGCTTTTCGTTTCTAGTGGTAGATCTAAAAATCTAATTCTGGACAGTGGATACATGCGGCCAAAAGAATAGCTATTGACCCATTTGAAAACAGCCATGTAGCCACCAGCAATCTCTTTTGTTTCGATGAGTTCAATTAAGGACTTATGCTTTAGGTCTTTATACACTTTGGTACTTAGTTTTAATGCTTCGATTGCATCCTCTGAACTTACAGTTGATCTTACAGTAGGGCTACCTGCAAACTTTATGAAGTATTGTTCATTTTCGTTTTCTACACCAAAGCAGATATTACCAGAGTCTTGATCGTCAAAGACTTTAAAGACCTTGCCCCATTTGCTTAAGAAAGAAAAGTCAAAGTGTTCTTTTAGCCTGAAAGGTATACCGTCTATGGATTGGATATATACTTCGCCTTGATACCAAGATGGAACAATCTTCTGCATATCATGGTAACTATCTAGTACAAAGCGGTTTTGTTCCTTGCTAAATTCCACTTCGCTTTCTCCAAAGGCATAGGCCCAAGAGAGTGCACCTATCTGATTACTTGCAATATAGAAGGCAAGCAATTGGAAGAATTCTTCTGGTGGCTCTCCATCAAAGTAGCCATGTACTTGGCCTGTGGCAAAGAATGGACTAATGGCAGCGCTAAAGACAATTCGTATCCACTCTTCCCATGGATCTCCGAAGTCATAGCGGTTCCAGTCGATGATGTAGAGTTCTAAGTCTTTTGTTAAAAGCATATTGCCGACGTGGTAGTCACCATGGTGGAAGCATTGGGGGCGATCTTCAAGTAGGTGTTTATTAGCTTTTATATATCTAAGAAAATATTCCTCATGTCCATCGGTAAGGCCTTGATCTTTTAATTGTTCGTAGGCTTTGATTCGGTTATTTATCTTATTAGAAAACTTCTTAGACCAAGATTCACTAGAGTCTAGGGCAGGGAAGCGGTGAATCTTCTTTAAAATCTCTCCCGCATTATAGCCTAAGACATACTGTTCGGTATCTGTAAGAAGAGGTAGTATTTCTTCTAAATCGACGCCATCAATCCAGCTAAAGAGAGTATAAACACTTTTCCCTAGATTGCAGCGTTCAACATTATATACCTCTTGCATAGGTATATTGATGCCCTCAAGCCTTTTTAGATAGTTGAATTCTTCTATTTTCCGTTCAGCCTGCTCTATAGGTGCAAGCCTTATTAAATATTTGTCACCATTCTTGGCTTCGATTTTATACTTCGTTTCACCGGACCAGCCTTTATCCACGAGTTCAATGGTTTTGAACGAGTCAAAACCTTCCACTTCGTGAAGCTCTTTCCAAATCTTTGCTTCTTCGATGGCTAAGCGATCTCTAGCTTGAATAAAGCGAAGGCGATAGGAGTCGTGCTCTGGCTTCGTTATGGCATCAAAGGCATCTTCAAAGGGGAGCCAAACAACAGTTGCTTCATCTTCAATCTCTTCTGCAGTAAGTTGCAAGGGACCTTTACTACCACAGACTTTGGCTATGTAATAGCTTCGCTCTTGGGTGAAATCGTGTTCAAAACGGTTTTCACTGATCAAGCCTAAGGAGTAAATAATACTAGCGTTGCAACCAGTTTCTTCCAAGAGTTCCCGCTTGACTGCTATTTCTAGCGTTTCACCAGCTTCAACACCGCCACCAGGTATGGTATAAAATTTATGTTTTCCACTGTATATCAGTGCTATTTGATCTTGATCGTCAAATAGAATGCCGTTTACAGCAATTCTAGGTTCCTTCAAAGACAAGTCTAAAGACCCAGTAATGTCTTGATCGCTGATGTGAGCAATGTGTTTCATAAAGCTCCTTTTACTTACTTGATATGCTTTCGTGTGTTGAATCTAACATAGCAAGCATACTATAAACGAAGCTTGTGCTGCAGCTATTCTTTCAAAACCTAAAATTAACTTTCTTCCACATAAGCTTTAAAGTTATTTAAGATAGCCTGCCAACCTGAACGCTGCACTTCTCGTGGCATGATCTCTTCAGCATCGAAATGTTCAGTTAAGAGAACCTTGCCATCTTCTTCTTTGAATATTACTTCTACTTGTCTCTTATCACCCATGGTATACGTGATGCATTCGCCTAGAACGACTTCGTCATAGGTACCACCAAAATCAAAGCCACTAGAGCCATCACGAGCGGCCATCCGGTAGGTAAATGTCCCACCAGGTCTTAAGTCGTTTTCTGCAGTAGGGCAGTGCCAGTCATCGGAGGCTTGATTCCATTTTGTAATGTGTTCTGTTTTTGTCCATTTCTCCCAGACTTCATCCATTGGTTTATTAATACGGGTCTCTACTGTAATTTTATTGTCATTCATTGTCTTACCTCTTAAATTCATTCTCTATAAGTAGCAGCTACGTACTATGCGTTCAAGATTTAGAATGCATCGTCTTCATTACCATCATTCTTTAGATGAGCCAATGATGCACCTTCATCTGTTACGCGATGAATAAAGTAAGCTGGATAGCCACGTCTCTGTGGTCTATTGTGTGCTTTCATCTTAAAGTTGTAATGGAAAGTTCTTATTTGTATCCCATTCCAAGGCCTTATCTTCTCTTACTACAGTGAGTTCAACCCAAGCAGGACGAAAACCGCTATTGATGGCATTTCTTGCTGAAACAAGATTGGACCATGCACAACAATAGAAGGGGACTTTTCCTCTCTTCTGTATTTCAATTGTCAATCTAGACGTTAAGGCTGAAGCAATACCTTGTTTGCGGTACTCCGCTAAGACATCTATCCCGATTTGCCACATCGATTCACAATCTGCAGAACATGCAGCAAGCCCGATCAATCTATCGCCATCGTAAGCGCCGACTCCTAGCATATCTAAATGTGGCCTTGTAAAGGACAATGCATCGCTCCATTCTGGTACATATAAATCTCGAAAGTCTTTTTGCTCTAATAGGCGAGTGTCATATCGACAAGGAAGTACCTTTAGACTGTCCACATCAGGTAACCAGTATTCCGCTTGATATGCTGGTAAATAGCCGTATTGCTTCAATTCGTTCGTCAAATGATGAGTCTGTGGCAATTCGAAGCAGGTATGTGGTTGGGTAGTGTCGATGTACTGTTTTACAAAATCGACAATACGCTCGTCGACAGAAGCCACAATGTTTGAGCCATAGCTAATGAGCTTACAGAAAAAGGGAAGGTTTAGGTAGCGTCTAGCGTCTGCATTTTCTTTAGATAGGACAATGATCGATTCTGATTTCCTAAAATCTTCAGGCGAGCAATTTGCATCAATCGCATGTTGTTCCATCGCAATGTTTAAAATGTCCTCATTGGTCATCTCTATAAACCTCTCACATAATATCTGCTATAACTTAAGTCCTTTATTTCATTATTTTAATACAATATTTTGCAGCATGAGATATGCTGTATTGATAAGCATAGTATAACAAAACGGCCTTGCATATTTAGTATGACAAGACCGTTTTATTTGATGTTTAAGCTGTACCTAGCATATCAAGATGTAAGTATATATTAGCTATTAGATCGTTCTTA
>CAYXVJ010000071.1:0-6570 GCA_964468675.1 uncultured Oscillospiraceae bacterium | reverse complement strand
CACTCGATGGTGCTCGGTGGTTTGCTCGTGATGTCATAGACGATGCGGTTCACGTTATCGACTTCACTACAGATTCGACTTGAGATCTTGTCTAGTACGTCAAAGGGGATGTGGGACCAAGAGGCAGTCATGAAGTCACTTGTCTTAACACCTCTTAATGCAACGGTATAGTCGTAGGTACGAGTATCGCCTTTTACGCCTACAGATCTCATATTGGTGAGTACTGCAAAGTACTGTGAGATCTCACGGTGGAGGCCTGCCTTGTATATTTCATCTCTATAGATGGCATCTGCATCTTGTAGAGTTTTCACTTTGGCAGCTGTAATGTCACCAATTATGCGAACGGCAAGACCTGGGCCAGGGA
Organism: uncultured Oscillospiraceae bacterium; assembly: GCA_964468675.1. Classification (GTDB taxonomy): domain Bacteria; phylum Bacillota; class Clostridia; order Saccharofermentanales; family Fastidiosipilaceae; genus CAYXVJ01. The sequence goes on along the minus strand of CAYXVJ010000071.1, from coordinate 6,206 downwards.
AGGGCTGACGCCAGACAATCTCTTCAGGTAAACCTAAGACTTCGCCTGCTTCTCTGACTTCATCTTTAAATAGATCACGTAAGGGTTCGACTAATTCTTTGAAGTCTACCTTATCTGGTAAACCACCTACGTTATGGTGGCTCTTAATGACGCCTTGTTCATCTGTGCCACTCTCGATGATGTCAGGGTAGATGGTTCCTTGGACTAAGACATCTACTCTGCCGATCTTCTTGGCTTCTTCTTCAAATACGCGAATGAATTCTTCACCGATTATTTTTCTTTTTTGCTCAGGATCTGTAATACCAGATAGTTTACCCAAGAAACGCTCGCTAGCATCGACTGTGGTGAGGTTCATATTATATGTATTGCCGAAGACTTCTTGGACTTGCAAGGCTTCATCTTTACGAAGTAGGCCGTGGTCAACAAATATGCAGTGGAGGTTACGGCCAATGGCACGGTGTACTAAGAGAGCTGCAACGGCAGAGTCTACACCACCGCTAAAGGCACACAAGACCTTCTTATCTTTTAACTGGACTTCAAGATCCTTGATGGTATGTTCGACAAACTCTTTCATTTGCCAATCGCCTTTAAGGCCTACTGTTTTAAAGAGGAACGTTTTTAGTGTTTCAATACCATCTTCATAGGGGCTTACAGATCTAAGTAGAGGGATATCAAGCTCTTCAATACGCAAATCCATTTTACCTTCTGTATCGCCAAGTAAAACGATGGCTTTAAATCCTTTATCGCGTATTTTTTCAAATGGTGTGCGATAGGGTAAGACTTCGCAGTAGACATGCAGGTCACGGACTCGACGGCCAATTAACTGTGCATAGGGACTACCGAAATCCAATACGAGGACTTTCTCATGCTTTTCGATAAAATTACTAATAATCATCTGTACCTCACTTTATAGATGCAATAAAAACTATGAATCAACTAAATTGTACAACCATGGTGGCAGCTTGTGAAGTTGTCACCGCAAATTCTGTTCATTTCGTATATCATACTCCTATGAAACAAGATGAACGTATTGACCATCCCTTTGGTCCAACATTTAATAAAAACAGCCGTGTCCTCATTTTAGGTAGTTTTCCATCGGTAAAGACTAGGGCACAAGCTTTTCCTTATGGTCATCCTCAAAATCGCTTTTGGCCAATTATCTCGCGTATTTTGGAAGTAGATCCTCCACTTTTAGCAACAGAGCCAGAGCGTACACGCCGTATACTCCTAGAAGGCAAGATTGCCATCTGGGATAGCATTGCATCTTGCAGGATTACTGGCTCTTCAGATAGCTCCATTAAAGATGCTACACCGACTGACTTGGGTCGAATCTTTGATGAAGCAGATATAAGAATGGTCTTTTGTAACGGTGCAACGTCTTATCGCTACTATCAGCGTTGGCAATATAAGCAATTTGGGCGAGAAGCGATACTCTTGCCGTCTACATCACCTGCAAACGCTGCATGGTCCATGGATCGTCTCTACGATACATGGAAGCAAATCAAAGACTACTTGGGCTAAGTTTAACCTATCAATTAAGCATCTTGATCTTGATTGGTGAAGATCTTTTTATACTGCTCAATTGCGTTTTTGATGGTCTCTTTTGCTTCATCTACACCTTGCTCGTCGTCAACGACGGTACCTTTATTCTCCAGGTTTTTATAAACACTAAAGAAGTGACGCATCTCTGAGATGATATGCGCTGGTAATTCAAAAATGCTTTTGTAACCGTTATACGTTGGGTCATTAAACGGAATGGCAATGATTTTTTCGTCCATCTTACCGCTGTCTTCCATCGATATCATGCCGATGGGGTAGCAGCGTACAAGGCTTAATGGATGTAAGACTTCACTACAGATAACGAGTACATCTAATGGGTCATCGTCATCGGCATAGGTCTTAGGAATAAATCCATAGTTGGATGGATAGTGGGTAGAGGTGTATAAAATACGGTCTAAAATAATGTGACCGGATTCTTTATCCAATTCATACTTATTACGAGACCCTTTTGAGATCTCAATGACAGCCACAAAATCATCTGCTGATACGCGGCTGGGGCTGATATCGTGCCAAATATTCGACATAGGCTCCTCCAGGAAAACGTTAGGTCTAGATTATAGACCTTTAATGCCTATTTGTCACAATTGCCTTTACATCTAGACCAAAGCTTTAGCAAACATTGGCTTGAACTAGGCTTAGAACTCACCTACAATTGGATTTGAATTGAACAATATTTATGGTGGATAAGGGAGATGTTATTTATGAAAGATGTAAACAAGAGAATCGAAGAAATCGGTTTTTTACCAGTTATTAAGTTAGATCATCCAGAGCGTGATGCAAAAAAACTTGCACACGCTTTATGCGACGGTGGTATTCCTGCTGCAGAAGTGACCTTTCGTGCTGCTGGGGCAGATAAGGCGATTGCACTCATGCTCGAGGCAAGACCTGACATGTTAGTTGGTGCAGGTACAGTCTTAACGGTAGAACAAGCAAAAGCTGCCATTGATGCAGGAGCAAGCTTTTTAGTCAGCCCTGGATTTGATGAAGATGTTGTGAAGTATGCATTGGATAGAGGCGTTGCCATTTATCCAGGTACTGTTACACCATCAGAAGTGATGGCTGCCATAAAGCTTGGTTTGTCTGTGGTGAAATTCTTCCCTGCTGAGCAATATGGCGGTCTAAACACCATCGGTGCTCTAAGCGGCCCATTCCCACAAGTGCGTTTTGTACCAACTGGTGGTGTGAACCTAAAGAATCTTGGTCAGTACATTAAATCCCCTGCAGTTGTTGCTTGTGGAGGCAGCTACATGATTAAAGCGGAGTTCTTAGATAACGATCGCTTTGATGAAATCACGCGCCTGTCAGAAGAGACAAGACGCGTGATCGATCAAGCAAGAGAGCCACAAGCAGTTTAAAAACTGTCTTGTATTAGTCCCGTTGAATGAATTCGGCGATGCCACCTAAGAGTGGTTCGAAGCTGACGCCACGAGCGCGGAACTCTGGTTGATGGCTAGAGACTTCAAGGGAGCGGTAGACAAACTCTGTAGAGAAGGCGACTGCTTCCTCAAGGCTCTTACCGGCCATGACGAGTGCACTAATGACGCTAGCAAAAAGGTCACCTGTACCATGTAAATACTCAGGGTATAAAGGACCGGTGATAGACGAAGTACGAATGTCGTGTCCTGCGATGATGTTCGTTACGCTACCTGCATCGTCTGTAATGCCTTTTAGGACGATATATTTGGAACCTAATGCGAGTAAGGCATCGATTAAGCGATTGATTTCTTCTTCACTTGGGCTTTGACCAGTATAAGGAAGATCCGTTAAGAAGGCGGCTTCTGTTAAGTTTGGTGTTAGTACATCGGCCTTAGCAGCAAGTCGCTTCATTTCGTCACAAAGCTCTTTTGTGTAGGTGGGGTACATCTTGCCGTGATCTGCCATTACTGGGTCAATGATCATCAAGGCGTCTTGGTAACGGTTTTTCAATTCTAGAATAATATCTATTTGATCTTTAGAGCCTAAAAAGCCACTGTATACTGCATCGATATCCACGCCAATTTTCTGCCAAGAATCAATGTATGCTTGGAGGTTATCTGTATTGGTCATGGTGAAGTCACTGTATTGGGTATGTGATGAGAATATTGCTGTCGGTACTGGACAGACATCGATGCCACCTACACCTAAAACAGGAATAGCGACTGTAAGGCTGCAATTACCATAGCCACAAATGTCGTGAACAGCAGCAACGCGAGGGATGTACTGTGCTTTGGGCTCGAAGAGATAGATTTCAGCTGCGGTTTTTTTCATGTGAGTAATCCTACTTTCAAAACATATGAGATGATTGTACATCATCTTCGTCTAACAGTCTGTGTGATATTTTAGGTATAATAGAAAAGAGCTGATTCTCACCACTACGAGAATTGAGAAATGAAGGGGCTTTAGATGGAAGGATTGAAGAACAAAAGAGGGCCGTCTCTATGGAGATTGCTATTATTTGTGCTTGTCTTAGCTTTAATAGCGGGCGGCACAAGTCTGTTCTTTGGTGGAAGGCAAGATGACCATTCCACAGCTATGCCTCGTTTCGAACAATATTTAAGAACTAACCGCATTAAAGATGCAAGAACGGTTTACTACGAAGAACTCTTTGGTGATGTCTTACTTCAACCTGAAGCAGAAGAAAAAGCATTGGCTGCTTTAGATCAAGTGGTTGAAGAGCATCGCTTGGGTCAACTGGACTATGAAACGGCTGAGACTACCGTGAGAGCCTTGGAGCAAAGCGGTATATTTATGCCTAGCAAGCGCATTGAAGAAGCCTATCTAGCCCTCCGTGAAGCCAACACCCAAAGCCTTTACTATGAAGCTGGAAATGCTGCTTGGGCAGAAGGCTACTATTTAGACGCAGCGACAGCTTACCGCCAGGTAAGATCTGGGGATCCTAATTACGATGCTGCTCAAGACAGTTTAAAAAGAAGTCTAAATGCATACCGAGACCAAATCATTAATGATGCGAAAGCCTTGCAAAATAAAGGTGAGTATTTGGGTAGTGTGCAGTTACTAGAAGAAGGTATCTCTAAGCTGCCGCGAGATGAAATCATTGTGGATGCCTATGCAAATGCCTTATCTACACAAGATGGCCGTTATAGACAATTTATTTTGGATGAAGCCCGCCATGAAAAGGACCTTGGCGACGGTATCTTTGGCTTGCATATTTTAGAAGCGGGGATCCATTACTTAGAGTCCTTAACAGATGGTGGTGTAGATTTAGCTACAGACCACGCCTTAAGTCAGGCCAATATTCAAACAGATATTCGCTTATTACGTGCTGAAGCAAGCCGTTTTCAAGCAGACTTAGTTGCTGAAGCAAATGCCACAGTAGATCAAGCATTAAGAGCTGAAGATTATGTAGAAGCTTTGAAGAGGCTCAAGGAAGCTACAGATCTATTAGGTAAATCTACTTCTCTTTCCATGAAGCAAAGGGAAATCGAATCCAAGATTACATACAATATGAATCTATATATGGGTGAGGACGAAGAGTTACTGGCCATCGATCCAGGTCTAAGGCTTTTAGGCGATTGGACCGCTAACTTTGGCGTAGATGTTGTAGAGCTGTATCCTGCACCACGTGACTTTACGGCTAATTCTTTAGAGATCTGGTGGCTACTGCCAGGTATCAATCTTTATGAAACAGATGTAGAACTAGAATTCAATCGTGACGCTTTAGAACTGCTAGGTGTGGATATTCTTGACTTGGAACTTGAACTTCGAGTTTTATCTGGAGACCATGAGACAAGTTTCATATTCGATACAGAGCATCTATCAGCTGCTATAGAAGCCAGCATAGATAGACAAGAGATCTTTAGACTTGAGATGGAGTTAAGATCTAAAACAGGTGAGTTGGATAGTGAGATTGAAAGCATAATTCGTGAACAACGACTCGTAAGGCTCTTTGCCTCAAACAGTCGTTTTACAAACGATGGCGATCTTGATGCACTAGAAGACTACGAATCTTATTTGAAAGAACAGTTGGCGCTAGATCGAGGACTAGAGGGTGCAAGGTGGCGAGAATTAGGTTCACTGGATCAATCCTTCGGGGATGGCAACACAGAACTTAAACCTTTAAATCCTCTGCGCATGGTAAGAGCTGTTGGCCTTAGTGGCACACAGTACATCGATACGTACTTATACAGCCAAGATAGCCGTACGGATGCAAGATGGATAGATGAAATAGGCATTCAGCATATAAAGGCAAGCGTTGCCTGGCTAGATCCGGATGCCATTCAAGGCTCTTTACTCAACACACTCTTTGAAGATGGAGGTGACGCCTTCTTAGCAGGTACCAAGCCACCATCTCAATTAGAATTACTCATCCGTTCAGGCGATAGACCACTACTTCGCTTCTCATTAGATGAAGATGTATTAGAGGAACATTTTGCACTGACCCTGCCTTTTAGAGCCCATGATTAGCGTTGAACTACGTTCCAATTCGGAGGATGCTGTTTTTGCAGCCATATTGGATCTGGAGGTATCAAGATGACTGCGAAAATTAAACAAGCGCTATCTAGAGCACGCCAAGAGCAGTTGGCCTTAATATTAATCCTTATCGTGCTCTTATTGCTAATTACAATCTTATCTTTGTTTAATTACAGTACCTTTGATCCCCAGATCGGACGTTACTTAGATGCACTGCAAGCAGGAGAATACGCTGA
>CAYXVJ010000070.1:0-10872 GCA_964468675.1 uncultured Oscillospiraceae bacterium | reverse complement strand
ATGCTATTGTTAATCAGTTTGGTTTTAGGACCAATAACGGCGTGTAGCAATCGTATACATCTCTAAGGTCGATTGAAGGTGGAAACTTCATCTTAGCGGGTAGTGGACAGACGATAGTTGCCAAGGATAGCCTTGATGCAAAAACTTTAGAAGCGCAGTTGAACGATTAAGCGAATGCAAGGTGTCTTAATCAGGCCTTTGGATCATTTCAGTTTAATTGAATAATTTTGAAGACATAAAAAAGAGGAGTCAATTTGGCTCCTCTTTTTAGCGTTTATATGTATTTCTTTAGTTTAGTGGAATGATGGACAGCAAGAGTACAGGGCGTCTCATGGTCTTGTTATAGAGAAGGCCTTGTATTTGATCCCTAAGCGAGTTTGAGTTCAACATAGATAGCAAGGGTTGCTTGCTGTTCTGAGCCTTCTGGACGAAGTTGTTGATGCGCTTGATGCATTCTTTCTCTAAACCCTCTGTATCTGCTTCATAAATGAAACCACGTGTTTGAATTACAGGTGCTCCACCCAAACGGTTACGCTTAGTATCCACAGCAATTGAGATAGAAACTACACCATCATCGGATAGGCTACGGCGTTGATCTAAGATCTCGTGATCTACTGTACCGCTTGGTGAACCATCAATCATGATGGCGCCAGCGTTTGTATAGCCAGCGATACGTGCCGATTGCTTGGTGACTTCCAAGATATCTCCATTATTTAGGATGTACATGGAATCCCAAGGCTGGCCTAAGGTGTTTGCTACTTCCGTGTGAATCGCCATGTGGCGGTATTCACCGTGACCTGGGACGAAGTACTTGGGCTTAATCAGTTGATGTAAGAGTTCAATCTCACCTCTGTATGCGTGACCTGAAACGTGAATATCTGCATTAGCAGAATAAATGACGTTTGCTTGACGCTTGTAGAGCTCGTTAATGACGCGATAGATAGACTTCTCGTTACCAGGAATAGGTGTTGCTGAGATAATAATGGTGTCACCTGGTTTAATCTCTACATTTCTGTGCTCCGAGTAAGCCATACGGGTTAGCGCCGACATGGGCTCACCTTGGCTACCGGTTGTAATAATTGCAACCTTGTCGTCAGGGAATTTATTGACCTGACTAATATCAATCAAGGTCTCGGCCTTCATCTTGATGTAGCCTAATTGATTGGCAGCTTTAAAGACGTTCAGCATGCTTCTGCCGATTAACGCAACCTTACGGTTTTGTAGCTCAGCTGCTGTGACTAGTTGCTGCACACGAGAGACGTTTGAGGCAAAGGTCGCTGCGATGATGCGGCCCTTGGCACGCTCAAAGTAAGAGGCGAAGGTATCACCGACAACTTTTTCTGAAGGTGAGAAGCCAGGGCGCTCAATGTTCGTGCTCTCACACATGAAGAGTAAGACACCTTGGCGGCCTAATTCAGCTAAGCGGCCTACATCAATAGGTTCGCCATGGATTGGTGTGTAGTCTACTTTGAAGTCACCAGAGTGAATCACCACTCCGCCTGGTGTATGTAAGGCTAAGGCAGCGGCATCTGCGATGGAGTGGTTCACGTTGATAAACTCAACTTTGAACACGCCAGCCTTGATTGCATTTTGATAGCCTAGTTTTACGTGGTGTAAGAGTTTATCTCTACCACGAACGCCTTTATCGACGAGCTTATATCTGACCAGTTCAATAGCAAGTGGTAAACCGTAAACAGGTACATCCACCTCTTTTAATAACCATGAAATCGAACCAATGTGATCCTCATGTCCATGCGTTAAGAAAACACCTCTTAGTTTGTGTTTGTTTTGGAAGACATAGCTCATATCAGGGATAACTGAATCGATACCTGGTTGATATTCTTCAGGGAATGAGACACCAACGTCCACGATAATCATGTCGTTGCCGTATTCATAGACGGTCATGTTCTTACCGATTTCGCTAAGACCACCCAGTGGAATGACCTTTAAGGCGTTTTGAGCGGTCTTGGCACGTGACTTCACCGTCAAACGCTGCATATCACCGTGTCTACCTGCTGATTTCAAACGATCGAGTGCAAATTGAGGGGAGACGTTTGGCAATGGTCTTAGTGTGCCATCGATACCGACTTCAGCACGCCTTGTACTGCTTTTGCGTCTACGTTGTCCTTTACCTGTGCTGACGGGTGCGCGACCTGCTTTTTCAGGTTGCCCTCCCATGGGTTCAGATTGCTTTCTTGCTGCAGGTTTACGGTTTTGAGGCCTTCTATTACCTGTTGCTTTGTTGTCCTCGACTTTGAAATCGGGGAGGGGACGAGGGATAAATACTTCATCTTTCTTTTTATCTCCTGAAGATCGTCCCTTATTAGAATTGTTGTTTGGCATTACTACCTCCTTAGTTTGTGACATAGGAAAGTTAGCCGACAATGTCGGTCTAAACTTTTCTATAATTTGCGCAGTTTGCGCTTAAGGCCAAAACGAGAATGTGTACGAGTCTTTAGTCGTTCAGCATCCGTAAAAGACTGGTGAACTCCTTAAAAATATGCCGGCCATCTGGGTTTGTACACCATAGCCGGTCCAGGTAGGAGGAGGTCTTAGCTCCACATTATGTTTATCTGCCTTTTTGTAATCTATTCAATCACCTATTGGTGAGTAAATTTAAATCCTACTAGGTATCGTACTTCATTTTACATGTCTATACAAGTGCTTAAGTGTAAGATTCGTGAACTGCACAGACTTGCAGACTAAGCTTCTCTGTGCTATTATTGTTTAGCGTTTGAGAATTATACTATGCAGTACAGGAGGTGAGGAACAATGCCAAATATCAAATCTGCTATTAAGCGTGTAAAGGTCACAGCAAAGAAGACTGAAGCAAACCGTGCTAAGAAGTCTGAGATCCGTAATCAGATCAAGAAGACCACGCTCGCAATTAACGAGGGTAATGACAATGCTGAAGCACTCGTCAAAAACACTCAGAAGAAGATTGATCAGGCTGCCGCTCATGGCCGTTTGCATAAGAATACAGCTGCCCGTCGCAAGTCCGCTCTGGCTCGTGCTCTAAATGAGAGTAAAGAGGCATAAGCTGTTTATATTTTCCTGATAAATAATGGAGAGGGAGGCATTAACCCCCCTCTTTTTCTTTTGCCCTCTTATCGTTGATGATATCCATATGTTCTGCTGTGATGAGAACAACTTTGTTTTCTCTTGCCCAATTTATACAGCCCTTTAATGCTGTATTTAAAAAGATACGCGGTACTTTGACGAGTTTTGCACAAGCTTCATCCGTTAATCTAATCTCGTCATCGATGCGATCTGCTGCATAACGAACAGAAGCTATGGAACCTTCGCGCATCGGTAATATTTCTGCTATGGGACGTCTAAATTTGGTGTACCAAAAGTTCTTTGAATCACGGTAGCCGTAATCTACTGGTACACGTGGAAATGAGCTGGCTTTGATACCGTTTACGATGCCGTTGTAGTATTTCTCTTTCATCAAGATCTTATCTACACGCAAGATAAAGTGTGCACCAAATTCACTTGTTATGCCATTGAAATCACGATAGGGAGGTGGATAGCCATCAAGGAGACCAGCCTTGTCTTCTTGAGCGCCATCTAATTCACTCATCCACGTACATTCAAAGACTTGAAAGCTTTCTTTGACGACTTGTGGGTAGACTTGGTCTGTGTCTGTTTTAGACATGAGGCCATCTTCTAACGTGAACTTAGAATCCTTCATTTTTTCAGCAGGCGTGTCTCCAGGCCAACCTAAACGAACGACCTCTTTAAATGTTTGTCGATCATCCGTGATAAAGTTTAAACTACAAGTGCCTCTTTGTAAGAGGTGCTGAGCAGTGTTAGACGAGTTACGACAGCATAAGAGCATGGCGTAATAGTCTTTACCTGCAACATAATAGGGTTGTACAAGGGAGTATGGACCTAAGCTGGTTGACCCGTCATCGGCTAGTGTGCCTACAAGAATGGTTGGCATAGGAAAATAAGCGGATGTTTGATAAAAATTATCTACGATCCTCAAATCCTTAAAGCTACTCATATAGATCTCCTTTGCCAAATGATATATAAAGATCATAACATAAGGCAAGGAGAAATAGATTATTTATTTACGGTTTATTGTCCACATCTTCGTTTTCGTCGTCAGCGAAATACTCGGCACCACCAACTCTGATACGTACCAAGGCTCTGGTCTGCATAATCTGAAGTCTCATGGTCATCTGCTCTTCTTTTAGATCTTGCATGGCCTCTATTGCAGCAAGGCGATCCTCTTCTGCACGATCCATGTCAATTTCATCTGGCCTTTGAGCAATGGTAGTCAAGATCCTCACTCTAGTGTCATCTATATCAGCGGTACCACCGAAAACAGCGAGATGTTTTTCGCTGCCATTATTGACGATCCTTAAGACACCATCGCCTAGCACTGTAGATAAGGGCTCATGTCCGGGCATGACGCCTAGATCGCCATCGATGGCTCGCATGACGATCATGTCAGCTTTCTCTTCAAACTTTACGCCTCTTGGCGTAATAATTGTTAGATCTAGCTTTCTGCTTGGTGTTAAATTGTCCGAACGATCTGCCATCTTTATGCTCCTTCTCGGCCTCTATAACGCTCAATGACTTCTTCTATAGAACCGACATTGAGGAAGTAGCCTTCTGGTATGTCATCGTGTTCGCCTTCAATGATTTCACGGAAGCCTTTTAAGGTGTCATCGATGGAGACATAGCGTCCTGGAATAGACGTAAACTTCTCAGCAACATAGAATGGCTGAGATAAGAAACGCTGTACCTTTCTGGCACGGTTAACGGTTTGCTTGTCTTCTTCAGATAACTCATCCATACCGAGGATAGCCACGATATCTTGTAAGTCTTTGTAGCGTTGTAAGATGCTTTGCACGGCTTGAGCCACGTTATAGTGCTCTGCACCAACGATATTCACTTCCAATATTCTGGAAGATGAAGCGAGTGGGTCAATTGCAGGGTAGATGCCTTGTTCTACGATTGAACGTGACAGAACGGCTACAGCATCAAGGTGAGCAAAGGTGGTTGCTGTGGCAGGATCAGTAAAGTCATCTGCTGGCACGTAGATGGCCTGAACAGATGTTATTGAACCGTCTTTAGTAGATGTAATGTGCTCTTGTAAGGCACCAATCTCATTGGCCAAGGTTGGTTGGTAACCAACAGCAGATGGGGTACGACCCAAGAGCGCTGAAACTTCCGAACCGGCTTGAACAAATCTAAAAATATTGTCAATGAATAACAAGACGTCTTGCTGTTTGACGTCACGGAAATATTCAGCCATGGTAAGACCTGTTAAACCAACACGCATTCTAACGCCTGGTGGTTCATTCATCTGACCAAAGACTAAAGCAGTGTTGTCGATAACACCTGATTGCATCATGTCATGGTATAAGTCATTGCCTTCACGGGTACGCTCACCAACACCGACGAATACAGAGTGTCCGCCGTGTTCACTGGCAATACTGTTGATCAGCTCCATGATCAAAACTGTCTTACCGACACCAGCACCACCGAACAGACCAATCTTACCACCCTTTGAGAAAGGGCAGAGGAGGTCAATTGCTTTGATGCCTGTTTCGAGCATCTCAGGTTGTGCTACTTGGTCAGTTAAGCTTGGTGGGTCACGATGGATCGGCCAATGATCTTTACTTTCGATTGGCGGTTTGTTATCAATCGGCAAGCCTAAGACGTTTACCATACGCCCTAATACTTCATCACCTACTGGGATGGAGATGGCAGCACCTGTATCAACAGCTTCCATGCCACGCTTTAATCCATCTGTAGGGCTCATTGAAATACAGCGCACCGTACGATCGCCTATGTGCTGCATGACTTCTAAAACAATTGTTTCTTCGCCATGGGCTATTTCAATTGCGTTATAAAGCGACGGTAGTTCATGTTCGAACCGAACGTCGATAACCGCACCAATGATTTGCGTTACTTTTCCTATGTTTTTATCTGTCATTTATCTCACCCATAATTTATATTTGATCCACCAACGATTTCACTGAGTTCTTGTGTTATAGCTGCCTGACGCTCTCTATTGTATTGGATCGTTAAATCCTCGATTAATTCTTCAGCATTTTTGCCTGCAGCATCCATATTGACCATACGTGCAGCTTGTTCGCTCGTATGGGATTCCGAGAATGCACGGAATAAGTTCATGTGTGTATAGAGCGGAATCATTTGATCGATGACCGTTTGAATATCCGGTTCATAGGTCCGATCCAAGATGTCTTCGGTTGCTCTTTCAGGTGCAGGTACAGGCAATAGTTGCTCCACTTGAGGCACATGGGTCAATACGTTTTCAAAGTGCGTATAAGCCATAAAGACTTCATCGACTTCGCCTGCTCGATATAATTCTTTTAACCAGCGGGATAGTTCTTCAGTACTGTGATAGACTTGCGAATCCGAGACATTCACGATGTGACGGATGATGTTTTTTTGTCTCTTCCTGAAGAACTCGTAGCCTTTTGTACCCATGACAAGGATTTTTTCATTGCGACCTTCCATGTGTTTTAACGTTTCATGCAAAATGTTGGAGTTATAGCCTCCAGCAAATCCACGGTCGCTAGTGATAACTATATATAAGGAGTGGCGCTTGCCTGATTCTAGATCATCACTGCTTCGTTCTTGGAAGAAGATATGATCACTACCTTGAACCTGCCTAGCAAGTCGCATGACTTTACGTTGCAGTTCGTAGTAAATAGGCCTTACGCCTTCTAGTTGTGCCCTTGCCTTATGCAGTTTAGAAGAGGCTATGGTGTCCATGGCCTTGATTATCTGCTCTGTTGAACTGACATTGGCTATTCGTTGTTTAATGTCTTTCATTGAAGCCATTTTGACACCTCCTAACTATAGTTGTACTGCTCCTTGACCTCTGAGATCACTACATCGATTCTTGCTCGAAGCTCATCAGAGAGTTTACCTGTATCACGAATTTCTTCAGTGATTTCCGGTGCATGTGAATCTACATATTTGATGAAGTCACGTTGGAAGCGTAATATACGCCTGGTTTCGATTTCTTTTAAGTGCTTATTGCTTAAGGCATACAAGATCAATATCTGATCTTCTACTGCCATAGGTCTATACTGTGCTTGTTTCAAGACCTCCATAATCTTCTCACCATGGTTTAGACGCTCTAATGTATCTTCATCTAGATCCGTACCAAACTGTGAGAACACAGACAATTCCTTATATTGAGCAAACTCAATACGTAAAGGACCAGCTAGCTCTTTCATTGCTGGGATCTGAGCTGTACCACCAACACGAGACACAGAAAGGCCTGGGTTAATCGCAGGTCTAACACCATAGTTAAACAAGTCAGCTTCTAGATAGATCTGACCATCTGTAATGGAGATGATATTGGTTGGTATATATGCGGATATATCGCCTTCTTGTGTTTCTACAATTGGTAAGGCGGTTAAGGTGCCTCCACCATATTCATCGCTCATAGAAGCTGCACGCTCCAAAAGTCTTGAGTGAAGGTAGAAGACATCTCCTGGATAAGCTTCACGTCCTGGTGGTCTACGTAAGAGTAGACTGATCGCACGATAGGCAACAGCATGCTTGGATAGATCGTCATAGACAACTAAGACATCATGACCATCGTGCATCCATTCTTCAGCTATCGCACAACCGGCATAAGGGGCAAAGTATTGTAGTGAGGCAGACTCACTGGCAGTGGAGAGGACAACAGTCGTATACTCCATTGCACCTGCCTCGTTTAGTACTTTAATAATGCGAGCGACAGTAGATGCTTTTTGACCAATGGCTACATAAACACAACGGACATTCTTATCCTTTTGATTCAAGATGGCATCAATACCAATAGCAGTCTTACCCGTTTCACGGTCACCGATAATTAACTCACGTTGACCTTTACCGATAGGGACTAAGGCATCAATCGCTTTAATACCTGTTTGAAGGGGTCTATTGACTTCCTGCCTCATAATAACGGTAGGGGCTGCACTTTCGATATTGCGATAGTTATCAGCAGCAATGGCGCCTTTATCATCAATCGGCTCACCTAAAGCATTGACCACGCGACCTAGCATACCGTCACCGACTGGCACTTCAGCCATTCTGCCGGTTAGCTTAACTGGGTCACCTTCTTTAATGCCGGCATCAGAACCCATGATGACAGCACCAATGCTATCTTCTTCTAGATTTAAGGCCATGCCGAAAGTACCGTTGGCAAATTCTAATAGCTCGCCACTCATGGCACTGTTTAAGCCATGCACGCGTGCGATACCGTCACCTACTGTGATAACAGTACCGGCTTCGCTAAAGTCGAGCCGGGAAGAATAGCCTTGAATTTGTTGTTTAATGACATTGCTCAATTCATCTGGTCTAACTTGCATTATAGCCTCCTCTCTTTAAACGTTCTCTCATCTGATTCATTTCAGATCGAACCGTCGCATCAAAGACGCGACCGTCAACTAATATATAGAATCCACCGATCACATCAGGATCAGTAGTTGCAAGAACTTCGACTTGCATATTTAATTTTTGGGATAAAACCTTTTTTACTATGGCGAGTTGCTCATCCTTTAAGGGTGTAGCTGAAACCAATTTGGCTTCAATTTTACCCAGTTGCTTATTTCCAGATTCTATAAATTCTTCTAGAATAGGGAGCAGTAGCTGTTCGCGATTTTTGCGAATTAAAAGGTGTAAAAAGCCCAGCATTAGGTCATCCGTATGATCCTTAAATGCAGTTTCTAAGAGATCATACTTCTCCTGATTGGCTATATGAGGATGAGCTAAGAACGCTTGGATTGTCTCGTCATTTAGTGTCTGTCTGATAAATTTTGCATCATCGACATGCTTTTCCAAACGCCCATGTTCAAGCGAGAGTTCAAGTAATGCATGTACATAACGATTCTCTAGCTTGGCCATTTGGATCCCTCCAACTCATCAATCATTTTGTTGAAGTAATTTTCTTGTGTTTCGTCGTCCATATGTACACTGACGTATTTCTGGGCGATTAAAGAAGACAGGTCAACAACGTGTACGCGTAGCTCTTCATGGAGACGCAACTTATCTTCAGCGATTAATGCTTGAGCTTTTTGGCGCATGCTATGCACCTCTTGCTCAGCTTCAGCTAAGATTACTTTTCGCTCTTCATTCGCTTCTTGCCTTGCCACTTCAATAATCTCAATGCGCTCACTGTTGATGTCTTCAATTTTTGCTTCATACTCAGCGATCAAGTCTTTTGCACGACTCATGGTCTCATTTGCGTTATCAATATCATCTTGTATGCCTTTGCTTCTTTCGTTTAAGAATGCTTTAACTGGCTTATATAAGATGAAGGTAAGCGCAACGGCTAGAATAACCGCGTTGAGTAATTGCATGCCAATTTGGATCAGCGTTTGTGTATCGAGTCCGAAAACACGGCCATCAGCGGCCTGAGTTAACAGAATCAAAATAGTATTCAATTCGCATGACCTCCTTTTCGATTTGCTTTACAGTTAAGAAAAGCTTATCCAAGTAGGCCAACTAAGACGTCGACTAATGGGTTGGCAAAGAGCATGATGATGGCGATCAATAGACCGTAAATACCACTGGTTTCTGCCATTGCGAGACCAACGAACATTGAACTGCGGATGTTATCAGCTGCCTCTGGTTGTCTTGCCATGGACTCAATTGCCTGGACAACAATTTTCGATTGTCCGAAAGTGGTGAACACACCGTTAAATAGGGCTAGGGCAGCTGCTATGTGAATGACGCCGATGGCTGTTGCTACTTCTGCTATTCCTTGCATAAAAAAATCCTCCAAAAAGTTTTTTAGTATCTGTTAACAGCTATATGCTGTTTAATCAGTAATTTTAAGTTGGCGCTATTCTGTCGCGCCTCGGACATACATTAAGCTAATAATCACAAAAATATACGTCTGTATGGCTCCAAACACGACATCAAAGAAGGCGTGTAAGAGAGCGGGTATTCCAATTTGGACAAACAGGGGGGTTAGTCCATAATAAAGGGTTAAAATGATCGTACCAGATAGCATGTTGCCAAATAGACGGAAACTTAACGATACAGGTTTGGCTAACTCACCAAGTAAGTTTAAAGGGAAGAAAATGAAGTGAGGCTCAAAAAAGCTTTTTAAATATTGACCTTTACGGTGTCTGAAGCCTAAGCCCAGCATTAAAAGAAAGCTTGAAAGCGCTAGAGCAAAAGTTGTAGCCCAGTCTGCTGTAGGTGCTCTAAGTCCAAATACACTAAACAGTGCGCTTGATAGTATGTAAACAAAAACAGTGAAGAACCATGGAGCAATGTAATTTAATTTCGGTCCTAAAGAATCGAGGGCAAAGTTATCGAAGGTTTCAATAACAATTTCCACTATATTTTGGAATCCACTAGGAACAGTTTTAAAGCGTTTCAGTTTGATGCGTGCAACGATAGCCAAAATGATTAAAAAGGCCATAATGATCCACGTATTAACAACAGTTTCTGTGATCCAAACTTCCTGGCCGGAAATGTCAACGATCCATAGATTTTTTATGTTTAGCACTAGCTGTGTACCTCCTTTGTCTTAAGTCTGTTTTTTGTCATCCTTAGCAGCGAATTTAACTGTGTAGATAGAAAGCTGATAGGCAAGAATACCTGTTGCAACTCCCCATAGGCTAATCTGAGGTACCAGTGCACCCAATAAGAGTGCGGCACCGGATAAAAAGAGCCGTAAAATATGTTGTAAACTGACATAGTTCTTGGCTTTGCCACTGTCCATTGTCAGTGCTTTATCGACCGCTTGTTCCAGTAAGATCACTTTCCATATACTGACAGCAGATCCTAAGATTGCTCCTAGCATAAATGGAATGAATGCCGCCGAGCGGTAATAGATTAAGGATACGAGCACACTGATCACTGCGATAATGATTATAC
>CAYXVJ010000069.1:0-11073 GCA_964468675.1 uncultured Oscillospiraceae bacterium | reverse complement strand
TCTTAAGTGGGCTACGACGGTTTTTTGTAAACTGCTCGTCTGTGGCAATTGATCAATGTCTTTAATACCACCAAAGAGCCACTCATAAAATCCATCGCTATCTTCATGGACCGAAATAATGTCATAGTCGCTCGCAAATTGCTTGATTCTGGAGTGTTCAGGTAAGAGCTTAATTAGATTCGGGGCAAGGAGCCACGTGTGGCAGTAAAAGAGTTTAGGCATGCCATCAGGACTAAATATAGGCCATTTATCTTTGAAGAAAGAAACTGCTTCCTCATAAGATTGATCCAATGAATCACGATCCAAGATCGCATCGCTTGGTATATGTACGCTTAAGATCACATCATCTTTACTGTAGCCTTCGATTGCATCTGTATTTAAACGCTTTAGTTCAAATTCCAATGCACCTAATCTGAAGATTTGCTTGGCTAGTTGACGCCAGGTCCAAAACGATCTGGTAAAGCAAATTTTGCCTTTGTTTTTCAAGTCTTCACTTAAAAACCTTGGAAAACAATCCATTGTATCTAAGAACATTTGATCCGATAAGCCTGCCTCTTTAAAGTCTCGGCGTGTTATATTGGCACTCGCAAGATTGATAGCCAAGATGATGAAGCCGTCTTCATCTATATCTTTATACTGCTCTGTTAATGCTTTCCACGTGTCTTCAGCTGTTTCGATCTTGGTTAATGCAAGAAAATCAGCTTCATGTTTCTTTAAGAAATCAGGGGTTAAAATGGACGATAGACGCATTCTAACCTCAGCATCAATACCTAGTTCATCTACTAATAGAGCTGTTTCATCTAAGAGTTTGTCCACACCTAACATAAAGCTTCCTCAAACTTTCAACCGTTTATAATGTTTTTATTTCTATTGTATCTATCCATTTTAAAACATCAACTAGTGGTGGCATACCTACTCCATCTCTGGAGATCGCTGCTTGACTTGCCGCCATAGCAAAACGAAGTACATCCTCTAGCTCATGGTCATCTAAGTCATCGTCTCGACTAGCAAAACAGGCTAGGACAGCCGTCATAGCATCGCCTGCACTAGCAAGCTTTTTAATGCCTGGGTTATATGGAGCTGCTGCATAAAGGACTGCATCACCTCTTGTTAATATTGCACCATCTTCAGCTAAGGATGCTAAGACTAGGTCTGCACCCATTTCGCGGAGCTTAAAGCTTGCCTTTACAGCATCTTCAAGGCTATCACAAGGCATACCTGTGGCTTCCATTAACTCTTCACGGTTCGGCTTAACATGGTCAGGCTTGGCAGCCAATGCATGCCTTAAAACATCACCTTTAGCATCGATAACGACGCGTCCTCCACGTTGGTGCTGAGCAATTGTCAAATCATAGTAGGTGCTGTCACTTAATCCTGGAGGGATACTGCCGCTTAAGACAAGTAGCTGGTCCTTTTCAATTTGGCGCATCCATTCGCGTTCTAGAAGTCTTGCAGCTGGCAGTGAGATTTCATTGCCACGGCTGTTTAACTCCGTCATGCGCACTTCATGCTTATCACCAATATCTAACACTTTATAGTTGATGCGAAGATGGCCAGGCAAGTTGACTAGATGGGCTCTGATTCCTTCTTGACGCATCAAGTGCATAACCTTACTACCATCGTCAGGATAGTCTGGTGAAAACAGGCTACCTGAGCCACCGAGTGCATGGATCGCTCGGATAACGTTGCTTCCTTTACCACCTAAATCTTCATGGTAAGACGAGTAATAGTTTGTCATACCGAGTCGCAGCTCACCAATCGATAAGCTCACATCTAAACAAGGGTTTAAACCCACAACCAGGATCTCTCGTCCTGCATTTCTTAACATCCCTTCAAAATCAAACACTAGTAGTCTCCTTATGGCATGCAGTAATATCGGTATATACCTTCAGTAATGCTCGATGCGAGCGTGTTACGGAAGGCAGGATCGAGTAGATTGGCTCTATCCTTAGCATTTGTCACGTAGCCTAATTCCAGCATCACGGCATTTAAGCCCGTACGGTTTAAGACTACGAATCCTTCTTGTTTTAACGTATCAGGTCCTCCAACAGTTTGGAAATCTGGTACTTGTTCTAATATGGTAGATGCAAACGTTGTTGCAAGTTTTAAACGCATCTCATCGTCATAGTTTTGGTATACAGGTGGCAAGATATCGCCGCTACTTGTCTGTGACTTGGTAAAGCTAAACTGGAATGCATTGTCCAAATAATAGACTTGCAATCCACCTACAGTTGGATCGGACCAGCTATTAACGTGTAAGGATACGAATAGCACTTCCGGGAATTGACGACCTAAATCGTATAAGAGTCTTGCATCCTCGTTGCTGCCACCACCACCCATGAAGTCACCACCGCCCACATCAATGTTGAGGTCATAGACGGTTTGGAATTTTTCTTTCAATTCGTATAGTGGATCGAGTGTTTTCTCTGTAGATTGAAGTTCATCAATCAATTGATCGACAAGGTATTCACCTGCAAACGCTACCCTTGAATACACAGATAACCATTCATCTGTGTCTCTCGTCATGACGACGTTAGCACCTAAGGCTTCAAGACCTGCCTTAACCTCTAGTGACAAGGGTAAGACTATATCTTTTTCAATGATCTCATGAGGTGGATTCGCAGGATACACGGTACCACCGTCTATGCCACCGTGACCAGGATCTAAAATGATGGTCACACCTTCTAAAGCTGTGCTACTCTTCTCTTTGCCAACTAAAGATGCTACAAAGGCACTTGTATCCCTTAAGGATTCAACAGATGACTCTCCTGGCCAACGATCGAGGTACTCAGTCCCACTTGCTTCAACCACCGTGGAGAAATCCATGATGATGCGGTTGGGGTCTAAAGTCCCGTCTGGCTCTTCAATTGACTCATCTATCGTTTCAAGTGTTTCTTCACTAACTTGATTTGACTCTTCAGGCTCTTCAGCATCCAAACCACGTTTTGATAACTGTAAGGCCTGGTAGGCGATTATGCTAATTAATGCTAAGCAAATAACAGAAAATAGAATGGTTAAAATAGATGGCCTTCTACGATGTCTCCTCGCCATAACTACGCTCCTTTAGCCTTCTTCTCAATTAAGGCGCACAACTCATCACAATACGTATGAATAATGCTTAAGTCTTCCCCCTCGATCATAACCCTGATAACAGGTTCAGTACCTGATGGCCGAATCAGTAAACGTCCACTGGAACCAAGCCTTGTTTCGACATCTTTGGATAAATTTAAAATATCAAAGTCTTCCATCAAGCTAGTCTTTTGGCCGTTTTCAACCACAACTTTCTTCAATACTTGAGGGTAGAGATGGTAGTCATCCATGGCTTCTTTTAACTCGAGCTTAAAATGCATTAAGGCTTTTAATAGCCCAAGTGAGGTTAAAATACCATCACCTGTAGTTGCAAAGCGCCTCATAATGACGTGGCCCGATTGTTCGCCACCTAACATATAACCATGTTTTTCCATTTCTTCTAAGACATAGCGGTCGCCTACTCCAACACGCTTTAAAGTAAAACCATAACGCTCACAATAGCGTTCAAAACCGATGTTCGACATAACGGTTGCAACAATCGTATCGTCTACCAATTCACCTTGATCTTTCAAGTAGCGTGCAATAAAGGCCATAATCTGATCACCATCATAGGTGGAGCCATCTTTATCGATGACCAGCAAGCGGTCAGCATCTCCATCATAGGCAAAGCCCATGTCACAGCCCTTTTGCATGACTAGATCCGCTAGATTATCCATGTGGGTTGAGCCACAATTCGCATTGATGTTTAAACCATCAGGGTCTACACCGATCAGCTCTAACTTTGCACCAAGATCTCTAAAGAGGCTTGGAGCAACGCTTGCAGCTGCACCATTGGCGCAATCCAAGGCAATATGAAAGCCCGTTAAATCAATATTTAGTTTGGTCTTTAAGTGGATGCTGTAAAGCCTTCTACCTTCATCGTATTTATAGTTACGACCAAGATCCACACCTAATTTACGAGGTGCATCACCACGATTCATAAAGGCTTCTATTTCATCTTCAACAGAATCAGCTAATTTAAAACCATATTGGTTAAAGAATTTAATACCATTGTATTCAAACGGGTTATGAGATGCTGAAATCATGACGCCTGCATCAAAACCTTGATTGGCCACTAAATAAGCTACTGCAGGTGTGGTTAAGATACCACCACTATAGACATCGGCCCCAGCAGCGTTCATGCCTGCTGTCAGTCCTGCTTCAAGCATATCCCCTGATACTCTCGTATCCTTGCCAATCAATATACGTGGTCTGTGATCAAAATGACCAGCGAGTACATGCGCACCGGCTAGTCCTAGTTTTGTTGCTAATTCAACATCGATATCAGCGCCCGCGATACCGCGGACACCGTCCGTACCAAATAATCTATGCATGAGTTACCTCTAACCTTCGTTTGACTCTTCGACAACTGGAGCAGGAGCAATCACGACACTTTGTTCGGATGGCTCTCTTGTTATGACCGCATAAGCACGACTAGATAAATCGTCAACTCGAATATCCACTTCTAGCTTCTGCGTACTTTGGCCTAAAGACCTGATGTCCGCTTCCATTTGCTCTATATCTAAATCCTTAAAATCTATCTCTGCAATGACGTCCTCACGACCGATTACATCATAGTATTTTTGACGGACTTGGAATCGAACTGAAACTGTACTATCCGCACGGCTATAGATCACATCATGCTCTTGCATCATTTGCTCTGCATTGACCACTTGAATAGGTACATTTGCGATCGTGACGGTACGGACAGGATTTTGACTGACTTGGACATAAAACCACAAGACAATCGATATGGTTAACGAAGATAAACGTAAAAAT
This sequence comes from uncultured Oscillospiraceae bacterium, assembly GCA_964468675.1. Lineage (GTDB taxonomy): Bacteria > Bacillota > Clostridia > Saccharofermentanales > Fastidiosipilaceae > CAYXVJ01. The sequence continues at coordinate 6,225 of CAYXVJ010000069.1, read as the reverse complement.
AAGCGTGTACGCCTGGTCATACTGGATTGTGACTTGGCTGATTCTGCACCAGGTACATCATCACTTTTCTCTTGTACGACACTCGATAAGACAGACCTTAATGTTGGTTTTGTTCGTCTATCTGATTTAGCTGGTGTAAAGATCTTGTGTAAGAGTGCTCTTAGGGCATCTCCATTTTCGATGGGGTACAAACGGCCACCAATGGTAACTGAGATCGAGCCTCGCTCTTCAGAGACTACGACACCAATGGCATCACCAATCTCACTGACACCTACAGCTGCCCTGTGTCTTGTACCGTAGTTTGTTCTTAAGTGGTAATTATCGGACAAAGGGATGTGGACTCTTGCGGCATACACACGGTCATCTCTGATAATGACGGCGCCGTCATGAAGCGGGGATCCTTTATAGAATATTTGCTCTAACAAGGTTGAAGTCAAGGATGAATCCAATACAACTGCAGTACCTGAAATAAGCTCACCCAATTTAGTCTGACGTTCCAAAACGATCAAGGCACCTGTATAGGTTGCTGCCATATGCTCACAAGCAATGACAATGGACTCGATGATGTTATGGACAAACCTGGTCTCTTCATTTTGTTCAGGAGTGACCGCCGTATTAAATATACTTAGCGATCGCCTACCTACAGCCTCTAGAGCACGCCTGAGTTCAGGCTGGAATATGACCACAAAACCGATGGCTAAGACAGATAGACTGTTCGCCAAGACATAGTTAATCGTCTGTAAGCCAATTAGTTCACAGACGAATGTAAATACCAATATAAATAATATGCCTTTGAACAGCTGCCAGGCACGTGTATCGGCCATGAGCTTTAGAACAAAATATACGGCAAGGCTTGTGACTAGCACGTCCAGGACCATTAAGATGACATCTCCAGGCGTACCAAATAACAGCCATCCAGAACTTATATCCGAGAGGATGTTCTGAAAGATTCTACGTATTTGGTCCCAAGCCTGGGCTAACATTGCCGTACGAAATGTCACGCGCTAATCCCTTGTCTTAATCATCAAAATCATCTAGATCGTCATCATCTTCATCGTCGCCTTCTAATCCAGCAACATTGGTCAGCCAGATCACTCTACCACTGACGCGGATGAGACCATCCTTCTCCATACGTACTAGCTCACGTGAGAACGAAGGTCTAGGCATAGCAAGTAATCTTGCAGCCACTTCCTTCGATACAGGCAATTCAACAGAAGGTGTTGAAATATACACCTTTCTTGTTTGACCAGACAATACACGTTCTGCTTCTTCTTCGATACGTTGCTGTTCCAATAGGTCAAGCAAGTAAGTCGAAATTTTCTGACGTAAGTTGCGTTGTGACAAAATCGTAATTCTACGATTCTGCTTTTGCACCTTATCAGATAAGAAGCGCACAAAGTTCGCCATAATTTTCGGGTTGTTATCAATCAACGGTATCAAGATATCCCTTGTCAGCGTCACGATTTTCGCGTTGCTAACGGCTTCAATAGTAAGCGGATATGTTGATTGGCTGCCCATAATCAAGTCTTCTCCGAAGACGTCACCAGGGGATAAAAGATCCAAGGTCACAAAATCTCCAGAACGTGAATACTTCTGAGCAGCTAATTGGCCAGAGATCACCAGGCCGAGCGAATTGCAATCATCGCCTTCATTGGCAACAACTTCACCTTTCCAGGCTAGTCGGATATTCAGGCGAGAGCAAAAGCGATTAACCTCTTCTTGAGTTAATCCCTCAAATAGAGGGCTCTGGATCAGAGCGTCGCATAACTTTTTCATTCTTCCCTCCTAGGTTTCGATATATATCAACGATGTGTCAAGCTTAGCGAGGGTATCAAATAAACCTGACATACTCATATTATAGTATAAAAGCCACATTAATACACTTAACTGACTTACCTTAAAACTATAAGGAAAGTTTGAAGGAATTGCAAATCGATCTCTTCATCGATTCGATCTTACCCCAAAGTTCCCAATAGTCGTATATAATAATTGATTGACGGCAAAGTTACAAATCGAAGCGTGACGCTTATAAGGAGACTTTTATGGCCCAGGCACTCTATAGGGAATGGCGACCAACTACATTTGATGAAGTAGTTGAGCAAGAACATGTTGTGTTTGCATTGAAGCAAGCCATCATCAGCGGGGAATTGGCCCATGCATATTTGTTTACCGGTACAAGAGGTACGGGTAAGACGACCATGGCCAAAATACTTGCACGAGCCGTTAACTGCCTACACCCCCATGACGGAAATCCTGATAACACATGTGAATTGTGCCAGTCCATCTTAAATAACACATTAACAGATGTTGCTGAGATTGATGCTGCCTCGCATAACTCAGTTGATAACATCCGCCAAATCACAGAAGAGATCATCTTCTTACCTGCGAGAGCCAAGTTTAAGGTCTACATCATCGATGAGGTCCACATGTTATCTACAGGAGCCTTTAATGCCTTATTAAAGACATTAGAAGAGCCACCCTCTCATGCCATGTTTATCTTAGCAACAACAGAACCACATCGCTTACCTGCAACCATCTTGTCACGTTGCCAGCGTTTCGACTTTAAACGCATCTCTGAAACGAGCATTGCTAAAAGACTCGATCAAATAGCCAAAGATGAAGGTATCACGATTGATACACAAGCCATCAATGCCATCTCCTTACTTGCAGATGGCGCGCTACGTGATGCCATCAGCTTATTGGATCAAGCTAAGGTAAGCTTCCCAAATGGAGCTACAAGTGATGACATTCGTGATATGACAGGCCAAGTTGATAGGCGTTTCTTAGCAGAACTGGTAAAAGCATTGATTGGGTCAGATGCCACAAGTATGCTCGTCATGCTCGACCAGATGATCAGAAGTGGCCAAGACATCGTTCGCTTCGCACACGAGCTTGCCTCCTTCTATAGAGACTTACTGATCATTCACGCAACCGGTGACACGACAAGCTTACAATCTGGAGCTTTAGCAGGTCTCGTGCATGCTACAGATAGCGAAATCCATCTAATGAAAGAACTGGCAGGTGCCTATCAGCAACCTGAAGTCGTCGAACGCATCAAAATGATCTCCACCCTAATCTCAGATCTTCGCTGGTCACCAAATCCAAGAATATTACTTGAAGTCGGCTTAATGAGACTTAGTGGCACGAGAGCCCAAGATTTAAAGCAACAACAAAGTGCTGCGCAACAAACAGCAAGTACTAATACAATGCCAACAACTGGCAGCAATACCATACCAACACCTGCCCCGCTTAAAAGGGACGAGCAAGCAAATAAAGCAAAGCCTATTGTTGCAGCAAGTACGACTGGAGCTGTAGAAGTCAAAAACACTGTACAAGAAATGGCTACTCCTGACACTACAGCCAATAAGATTCACGATAGGCAAGACAATACGGCTAGCCCAGTAAGTGAAAGAAAAGCACAAGATGATGTCAAAATAGAACAAGCAAGTAAGCCCAAAGAAGTGTTGCCTGAGATAATGGATGAGCCTCATCAAGACTTTCCTGAAGACTACTACCCACCACAAGAGTACTACCATGAAGACATGGCAGCCGTGGAACAAAGCAGCAGGTCTCAAAATGACCCGCCTAAGCCCGCCCAGGCCGATGTAGCAATAGAAGCTGCTAAGCTTGAGATTGCACCTGAAAACCGCATTCAAGACGATGAGCAGGCATTAAATGCATGGGCTAAGATCTTGTCTTACATGCAAAAGCACGATATGTTCTGCTACCTTTTCGCTAAAGAAGCCAAAGTCTTCGCTAGAAATGGTGGCCTTGAGATTCGTTTTGCCATTGATCAGAAAGCTCACTATAATGTTTTCAATACAGATAGAGGCAGTAAAACGCTACGCGAAGCAATGTTAAAAGGCTTAGGCCACATGCTTCCTTGCGAAGTACTGGTAGAAGGCACAGCAGATGGAAAACCGCCAACTGATCCAAGTCAAAATGAAAATGGTTGGCAAACGAGAGTAACAAAAGCAGCCGAATCACTCGGCATCCCGATAGAGAGGAAGGACTAATTATGGCCAGAAAAGGTTTTGGAGGCATGCCAGGTGGCATGAACATGGGTAATTTGATGCAGCAAGCTCAAAAGATGCAAAAGGACTTAGCTGAGGCACAAGCCTATATCGCAGCCCTTGAAATTGAAGCATCCAGTGGCGGTGGTATGGTTACCGTTAAAATGAGTGGCGAGCATAAAATCTTAGATTTAAATATCAAGCCAGAAGCGGTAGACCCAGATGACGTAGAGATGTTACAAGACCTCATCATCGCAGCCATCCGTGATGCAGAGCGTCAAATCGATGAAGTGACCGAAGAGAAGATGGGTAAATTCGGTGGCATGGCATCAGGCCTTGGTTTTTAGAGGAAGTTTTCATGTCGAAGTATACGCCCGCCATTAATCAGCTCATCACGGAGCTGGCAACCCTACCAGGTATTGGTCAAAAAAGTGCTCAGAGGCTTGCCTTTCATATTTTAGGCATACCTCAAGAGCGCGCAGAAAAGCTTGCCAATGCCATCATCGATGCAAGACGCCTCACTGGCTTTTGCAAAAGATGCTGTAACCTAACGGATCTTGATCCATGCAGCATCTGCCAAGATGAAACACGTGACAAGACAGTCATTTGTGTAGTTGAAAGCCCAAGTGATGTCATTGCCATGGAGCGCACGAGAGAGTATCGTGGGCGCTACCATGTACTTCACGGTGCCATCTCCCCTATGAATGGTATCGGCCCCGAACAGATTCGTTTAAAAGAACTTTTAGCCAGGTTACAAAAAGAGACCGATGTCAATGAAGTCATTTTGGCCAACAACGCAACTGTTGAAGGAGAAGCGACAGCCTTGTACATTGCTAAGCTTTTAAAGCCAGCTGGCATCAGAACCACACGTATCGCCCATGGCATTCCTATGGGATCCAACCTCGAATTTACCGATGAAGTAACACTATCTAGAGCACTAAACGGCAGAATGGATATATAATTTTCAAGGTCATTGATTCGAAATTAGATACATTCTTGGTTGATATCACACGACTACCCCCCTTTTAATGGGCAAATGCTTGCAAGTTTGTCAGTTACTGTTTATGATAGACATATTATAAATGTGTCTTTATACAAGTGCACACAGCATAAAAGGGGGTTAGATCATGTCAAATTCTTCACAATCCACCAATAAGGGGCATCAAGACCTTAGTGGAACGAGTAATACAGCACCTAGAAAAGTATTTCGTTCCAAAATGACCGATGCTTACGCTATGGACGAGCTCGGTGAAGAGCGAAGCGCAAAAGAACCTGAAGAGTATTTTGAGGATATTTCTATACATATATTAAGTGAGATCAACTTAATATTTGAGAAGATCGTAAACTACTACTTCACACCTTTTGGTTTGACTCATATTCAGATTCCTATTCTTTTAACATTGTTAAGAGAAGGATCGATGACCGTCTCTCAATTAGGCAGGAGTCTTGAGATTGGCTCTAGTAACATCACCCCTCTATGCAAGCGCTTAGAGTCGATGCAATTGGTTACCAGGACCAGAGATCAGTACGATCAGCGAGTTGTATTCATTACCATCACTGAGCATGCGAAAGATCTCTTAATGGAAATCAACCGTTCCATTCGCAACAAAACCAAGGATGCTGTAACGCCACTTAGCCCAAGCGAGCAAGAACAAGTCCAACGCGGTATGGCACTCTTCCGCGACTATCTAGCCGATGTTATCGACGCAACCGACAGACGTGATCAGGCAAACATCGTACAAGACAAGCGTCGCAGCCGTATGGAAGCAGCAAAGCTAGCTACTGAACTTAGTGAAAGTAAAAGACGGAAACGAAAGAGTCGTTTATCTTCAGAAGATCAAGTTGAGGCGGAACAATCCGATAACACATAATGCAGATTAAACCAATTAAACCAACATACAATATGTTGAGAGTGTTTCTGACAGCAGCCATCTTGCTCGTGCAGGTGGCTGTTTTCGTGATTCTAGTCCTTTTATTTAGTGATTGGTCACCTATCTTCTATTCACTCAACATCTTAATTAGTGTATTCGTAGCCATCTATCTTGTGAACAGTAATACGCAAGTCAATTACAAATTCTCCTGGATTTTACTAATTTCTGTTGCGCCCATTTTCGGTGGTATCTTTTTTGTGATGTTCGGACTACATCCTAAATCAAGGGGTATGTCTAAACTACTGACTGAAATCCATGCCACTTCTGATGAAGCATTTCGT
>CAYXVJ010000068.1:1489-11176 GCA_964468675.1 uncultured Oscillospiraceae bacterium | reverse complement strand
CATCTGTTGTAAACTCCGTTGTCTTAAACGAATGCTGCCTGATGGCATCTGAAACCGAGCGCAACAATGAAAATGCAACACCCATTCCTCAGGCACTACTAGATAAGCACTATTACCGTAAACACGGTAAAGATGCCTATTATGGGCAAGATTAAGAGGTACGTATATGAAACTATTTTTCGGTGCAGATTACTATCCAGAACATTGGCCAAAAGAGCGTCAAGAAACAGACTTAAAGCTCATGCAAGAATTGGGTTTAGATGTCGTTCGCTTAGCAGAATTCTCATGGCAAAAGCTAGAGACTAGCGAAGGCGAATTCAACTTTACTTGGCTAGACGAGATCATTAACAAGTTAGACGAAGCAGGTATCAAAGTCATTTTAGGTACACCAACTGCAGCCCCACCTGCATGGCTCATCGAAAAAGATGAGACAATCTTACCGATGGACTCCCAGCAAAGGCGTACTGCCTTTGGCGGCAGACACCATGCCTGTCAATCGAATAAAACATTAAGAAAAGCTGCCAAGCGTTATGTGAAGGCTTTTGCGAAACACTTTGGCGAACATAAAAATGTTGTTGGTTGGCAGATCGATAACGAGCTTGGTAACAGCCATCACGACCTTTGTCACTGTGAGAGCTGTGAGAAAGCCTTCCAAAAATGGCTCGAGAAACGTTACAAGACGATTGACGCCTTAAACGACAATTGGGGCACCGTCTTTTGGAGCCAAGGTTACAACAGCTTCGATCAGGTATCGACACCCAAGTGGCTCGTAACAGGGCATAACCCATCACAAGTTCTGGATTGGAGACGATTCCATTCAGATCTTATTTTAGACTTCCATAACGAACAACTAGAGATTATAAGAGAGCTATCCCCTGATCGCTTCTTAACCCATAATATGATGGGCTTTGCCGATACAATTAACTACTACGATTTAGGCGAGCACCTAGACTTCTCAAGTCATGATCAATATCCAGGCGGACACTTTAGGGGCAAAGTTGATCACTTGCCAGCCCTTATGGCTGCAGAACTCGACATGATCCGCGGCACCAAGATGAAACCTTATTGGATTATGGAACAACAGTCTGGTGTGACTGGTTGGGATGTCATGGGTCGTGCACCAAAGCCTGGTCAACTAGGCCTTTGGTCCATGCAAACCGTTGCCCATGGTGCTGACGCCATTGTCTACTTCCGTTGGAGGACTTGCTCTGTTGGTACCGAGCAATACTGGCACGGCATATTACCGCATAGCGGCATTCCAGGCAGAAACTATAAGGAACTACAAGCATTCATCAAGCGGAACAAGCCACTCTTAGCTGAACTTCAAGGTGCCATGCCTAAAAACGATGTAGCCATGCTCTTTTCTTACGATCAGAAGTATGCCATGGACATCCAAAAGAATGTACCACACTTGAACTATCAAGCGTATTTCCAAAAGTTGTATAACGCTTTTTACGATCTAAACATTCCTGTTGATGTCATTGGTGAGCATATAGACTTTAAAAACTACAAGGTTTTAGTAGCACCCCTTCAATACCTCATGAGCGAGGATTTAGCAAAAAAGCTTGAAGCTTATGTTGAAGGAGGCGGCACCTTAGTAACAACATTTAGATCTGGGGTCAAATGGACAAATAACATCAACTACACCGATGCTCCACTACCAGGCTTACTATCAAAAGTCTTAGGTATTGAAGTGCCAGAATACGATCCTTTGGATCTTGAAACAGTTGCGATCAAGTTTGGCGATGAGAGTGGCACAGCTAATCTTTGGGCAGATATCATTCGCCCGAAGAGCGCAAATGTATTGGCCAGCTACGCATCTGATTTCTACAAAGGTGATGCTGCAGTGACCACTAACCGCTATGGTGAGGGTGAAGCCATCTACCTCGGTACATCGATTGATGACGATCTTTTAAAGCATCTTGTATTGCATCTAGAAACAAATGCGGGTATAGAGGCACTTGCTACAAATGCCGATGGTTTAGAAGTAGTAGAAAGACAAACAGATACCCATCGCTATCTCTTCGTAATGAACCATAGCCAAGATACATTAACGTTTAAAGCAGATGACGCTTGGACAGATTACTTTGGAGACGAAGCAATCGATGGGGATACTATTCCGGGTAACGGTTACAGGGTCTTTAAGCAAATGTTGTAAGATGGTATAAGTATATGTAAAAGAACAGTTGGGCTAACCAAAACTCTAAGGAGGGCATGGGTATGGGCCGATCATCAGGACGTTTGAAACTTGCGTTTAAGAATTTATTTCGCTTTACTGGCGAAGGATTGACGGTTTCAGAGAAGTGGAGGATCGCCTTACCCGGCCCTGTTCTTTCTATTGGTGGCGTTTTAATCCACAACGTCTTCATTAAACTTTATACCGATGTCATTGGTTTGGATGCGAAGTATGTCGGCTGGATTTATGTCATCTACAACATCTGGAATGCGATCAATGACCCCTTGCTCGGCGCCTGGATAGATCGAATGCGTAAGAGACCTGGACGCAACAAGTACGTTTATTTGATGCGCGTCACCGTCCCCTTTATGATCGTCTCATCCTTCTTGATGGTTTTATCGAGTCCTAGCTGGTCACAGTGGCTGATTTTCTTCGTCTATACCCTTTTACTCTTTATCTATGATACGGCAGCAACCATCTACAGCGTTGCCTATGCATCTTATACCTTAATTGCAGCACCTACCAAAGAAGAGCGTCTGGATATAAGAATCATCACAAACTACATCTCTCAAGTCATGAGTTTTGTCATCACCTTAATCCCTACCTTGCTACTAGTTGGAGGTGGTAGAAGGGAAATCATCATCCCCGTCTTTTCAGCGGTCATATTAGTAGAATCAGGTATATTCTTTTGGGCACTAAAGAGCCTGCCTGATACAAGTGAGATGGAGAAGACTGTTGTTACACCACAGCTAAGCTGGCTTGAGATTTGGCGTGAGTCCTGGTCCATAATTAGGACAAGGCCATTCATTACCTATGTCCTCTTTGCAAGTGTTGTCTTAGGGCCTATTAGTTTTTACTTCACACCCTTCTTATATTACATGGACCATGTCTTACGGGTTTCAGGTACAGTAGCAACTGTAATTGATGTTAGTACCCATGTTCTGGTCCTCGTCTTCTTACCGCTTATGGGGCGCATCGCTAAAAGGCTTGGCACCAAGCACAGTGTCTACTTAGGCATCATACCTGCAGCCATCGGTTACACCACTATTTTCTTTGCGAATTCGCCCGTCACCGCATGGCTTGGCTACTACTTTATAATCTTCGTCGTCAATTATTTGGGTACAGTCACCTCCCCCATGGGCTCTCTTATAATCGACGATGACGAGAGACGAACAGGTTCTAGAAAGACAGGGCTATTCAATGGTTTATTCGCCCTCTTCGTCACAGCCTTTTCAGGCCTACAAACCGTTTTATTCACCGGTATACTGTCTAGCTTCGGCTACGATGGACAAGCCCGTATACAAAGCGATAGAGCCGTATTAGGCATCCGCATCGCAACCGCTGTAGTCCCCTTTGTAGCCTACCTCATCGGCATGATTCCCATGAAGCTTTACCCATACGATAAAGACACCGAAGAAATGATCTCACAATTCAGCAGAGATGCTAGAAGAGGCCTTGCAACTGATTCTACTCTAAATGAAGTACCTATTATGGAAGGAGAATAAGACGTGTATCAATTAGGACCAATAAGAACAAGAGGACACAGTTTCATCAACGGAGCGGGTGATGAAGTATTCTTTAAAGGCATCAATATTGTCTGTAAAGATAAAGCTCTAGGCTATGTCACACCTTTAAGAGAGGAAGACATCAAGCAGTTGGCGGACCACGGTTTCAATTTGATTCGCTTAGGCCTCCAATGGGACGGTGTAGAAAAGCAGCCACTTCAATACGACGACTCATACCTAAACCAATTAAAAGAACAAATACAATGGGCAGAAAAGTACGGTATCTATGTCTTTTTGGATATGCACCAAGATCTGTACGGCATCAAATTCGGTGACGGAGCACCTTTATGGGCTACCTTAGATGGTGGTTTAGAACACGTTACAGGTGACCTATGGGCAGATGCCTATTTGTTAAGCCCAGCACTGATGCGTGCCTTCGATGCTTTTTGGCACAATGAGATTGGCCCTAAAGGCATTGGTATACAAGACCACTTTGTAGAGATGTGGACCCATGTCGCGGACGTCTTTAAAGACTCCTCTAATGTCATTGGCTTTGATGTCTTTAATGAACCATACCCAGGTAGCCATGGCTTAGAAACTTTTGGCGAGATCGCGAAAGCTGCAGAACAATTACTAAGTATGTCTGATGCAGACGATAGAACAAACGCTAGTAGTAAAGATGCTTCAAGTGACCCTTCCCTTGATTTTTGGACAAACGAAGAAGAAAAAGCAAATTTACTCTTGGCACTAACAGACATGAACTTGTACGAACAAATGGCCAAAGCGGCAGAGACTAGCTCAGCTTCTTTTGAAACAAACTACCTCATGCCCTTTTATGACAGGCTCTATGCTGCCATCTCTAGTATCTGTCCAACTTGGCTCTTCTTCCAAGAGGCAAACTACTTCACCAATATGGGGATTAAGTCTAGTATCCAAGCGGTATCCAATACCAACAGTGTGTATGCTCCGCACGGCTACGACTTAGTCGTCGATACTGATCTATATGAAGCCTACTCCAAGAACAGAGTTGAGTTTATTTTTAACAGCCACAAGGAAGTCCAAGAACGCATAAACTTACCTACATTGATAGGTGAATGGGGTGCCTTCTCCCACCATCCGTTAACGAAAGAGCTGTGTACGCATCTTCTAGATCTCTTCGATAAAAACTTATGGAGCCACAGCTACTGGTGCTGGCAAGAAGATATCAAAGATGCTCCATACTGGAGTAGTCTTACAAGAGCGTACCCCAGAAGGGTGTCTGGACAAACAAAAGAGATCACACAAGATCCACAACACTTTTTGCTTAAGCTCGATGCTAAAGCAGGCACCACAAGTATCTACTTACCGAAAGCACCTCAAGGGATTAAAGCAAATCTTGCTGTAGAAACCAAGCTACAGCACTATCAAGGGTTTGATGCTGTACTCTTGGATATCATTCATGGAGAGGGTTTACTCGAAATTGATATACAGCTATAAAGCGAAAATCTAGCTATTAGTTTCTATCTAGAAATTGACAAGTAAGTTTTATCAACCTTAGACTATAGACCTACTGTTAAGAAAGCAGGTCACCTATGCCTATCCTCCATTTGGATACAAAGATACAATGGATACTCCTCTTATTGATCCTCCTGATCACGCAAGCAGGCAGTGCAAAACTAGTCCAACATATCCCGGATCAATTTATACGGGTGGAATTAGCGTTGTTTAAGACAAGGCAATTTGAGCAAGAAGGCTTATTTTACGACAAGGTCTTTCAAGTCAAACGCTGGAAGAAGTATTTACCTGATGGGGGTGCTTACTTCAAAGGCGGCTATTCTAGAAAGCATGTAAAAGCTTTAGATACAGCTAGCTTAGCAGAGCACCTCGAATGGAATTGCAGAGGGGAGCTCTCTCACTGGCTAAACTTCATCCCCTTATTCATCTTCCCTCTCATATTAAATCCAAGCCTTTATTTACTAGTCTTCATCTACAGCGTACTTGCAAACCTACCTTGCTTGATCTCCTATCGCTACAACAGGCCACGTCTTATGGCCATACTGTCGAGGAAGAAAAAATAGCGGTGGGATAAACCTCACCGCTAAATTTTTAATGCTATTTCCTTTTAAAGCTTGCTAAGTGCTTTAAAGCTATCCTTTAGCTTTGGATACAAGCTCTTGTAGATCTCATAGACATCTAAATACTTTGCATGTTTTTCGTCATCTGGAAGACTCTTATCGCCTAAGGTAACAGTCGCATCACAGGCTTCTTCTAAGCTGCTGTATGCGCCTGTACCAACCATGGCTAGGAGTGCTACACCTAAGGTGCCTCCACCACGGTTCTCTAATGCTGCTACAGGTACATCATAGACATCAGCTAGCATCTGTCTCCAAAATGGACTTGCGCCTCCACCAGTTGCCCTCATGTCGCCTACTTCAAGACCCATACCACGCATAATTTCAAGGCCATCTAATTGAGAGAAGGATACACCTTCCATAATGGCTCTGCTTAAGTGTGCTTGCTCATGCATGGCAGATAGACCAAAGAATACACCACGTGCATCAGGGTCTAACCAAGGTGTACGCTCACCCATGAGATATGGCAGGTACAGTAGTCTTTCTGAACCAATCGGTACATCGGCTGCTAGGTCATCCATATAAGCATAAAGTGATTGATCTCTCTTTTTTGCTTCAAGCTCTAGATCCTTACAAAATGCATCTCTAAACCACTTCAAGGATAAACCTGCTGCTTGGGATACGCTCATAACATGCCATGCACCAGGAACGGCTGCACAGAAGGTATGAACACGACCTTTGGGATCGATATGCATCTCATTTGTGTGTGCAAAGACGACACCAGAAGTACCAATGGTAGTAAATGCACGTCCCTCAGTGACAACGCCTGTACCAATCGCTGCTGCCGCATTATCGCCAGCACCACCTACAACGGCAGTACCTACAGCTAAATTCGTTAAGCTTGCAGCTTCTTCGTTTACATGAGCACTGACTTCAACCGACTCGTATACGGGAGCTAGCAGTTTTGGATCGATATCGAGCATGGACAAGAGCTCATCTGACCAATCGCGCTTACCGATGTCTAGCAGTTGCATACCAGAGGCATCCGACACTTCAGTGGCGAAAACACCAGTCAAGCGATAGCGGATATAGTCTTTTGGTAAGAGGATCTTTTGGCAACGCTCGTAGTTTTCTGGTTCGTTCTTACGCACCCAGAGGATCTTACTCAACGTAAAACCGGTAATCGCAGGATTGGCGGTGATCTCGATCATTTTCTTCTCACCGACAATGCGATTTAAGTCCTCTACTTCTTCTCCAGTACGTTGGTCAGCCCAGATGATGGACGGGCGAATAACTTTACCCTCTTCATCTAGCATCACCAAACCGTGCATCTGCCCAGATAAGCCGATACCCTTAACGTCCTCGTTACTTACACCCGACTTGTCCAAGACTAGCTTAATCGTCTCTACGACAGCTTGCCACCAGTGTTCAGGATCCTGCTCAGCCCAGCCATTTTTTGGCTGGGAGAGCGGATACTCTACTAGGTGCTCAGCATGCATGCTTCCCTTAAGATCGTATAAAACGGTCTTTGTACCGGATGTGCCGATGTCAATACCCAGATAATAAGTCATTTATTCTACCCTTTATTGAAACATGATCTGATTTAAGATCGCTTCTAAGTACTCTTGGCGACCAGATGTTGCTTTCACATCACCTAAGCCTTCAGCGTATGCTGCAAGTGTTGCTAGATCATGCTTACCGTCTCTAATCTCAGCACCAATGCCATTTGACCAACTTGCGTAACGCTCAGCTGTAAAGGCATCTAATCTACCATCTGTCTTGATTCTATCGGCAATGCGTAGACCCAAGGCGAATGCATCCATACCACTGATGTAAGAGTAGAAGATGTCTTCATTGGTGTTCGATGCACGACGTGGCTTCGCGTCAAAGTTTAATCCACCATTGGTGAATCCACCAGCGTCCAAGATCTCTAACATTGCAAATGCTGTGTCATAAATGTTGGTTGGGAATTGGTCTGTATCCCAGCCGAGTAAGAGGTCACCGATGTTGGCATCGACTGAACCAAATGCGTTATTAACCGTTGCCATACGAAGCTCGTGTTGGAAGGTGTGACCTGCTAATGTAGCATGGTTTGCCTCAACGTTCATCTTGAAGTCATCGGTTAAGTCATAGGTGCGTAAGAAGTTCATGGCGGTAGCAACGTCAAAGTCGTACTGATGCTTCATGGGCTCCTTTGGTTTTGGCTCGATGTAGAAGTCACCTGTAAAGCCAATCTTGCGACCATAGTCACGGGTCATGTGCATCAAACGAGCCATGTTATCAAGCTCTAAGTTGATGTCTGTGTTCATGAGGGTTTCGTAACCTTCACGGCCACCCCAGAAGACATAACCTGTACCACCTAATTCAACAGTGATCTCTAATGCCTTCTTGATTTGTGCGGCTGCAAACGCATAGACGTCAGCAGATGGTGATGTACCAGCACCGTTCATGTAGCGTGGGTTAGCAAACATGTTTGCTGTACCCCAAAGCAATTTCTTGCCGCTGTCTTGCATGAGCTCTTTTAAGAGCTTTGTGATGCGGTCCAAGCGCTCGTTGGATTCCTTTAGAGATGAACCTTCTGGTGCGATGTCACGATCGTGGAAGCAGTAATAGTCGATGTCCAACTTCTCCATGAGCTCGAACGCTGCAACCGCTTTGTTCTCTGCACTGGTCATTGGATCGTTGCTGCCATAAATCTTTTTGATGGTCTCGGTACCGAACATATCCGTACCACCTGCCACCATGGTGTGCCAGTAGCTCATGGCGAACTTCATTTGCTCGCGCATGGTCTTACCTAAAATAACTTCTTCCGGATTGTAATATTTAAACGCAAAAGGGTTATCCGACTTCGCGCCTTCATATTGAATCTTCGGTACTCCAGCATAATACTCTGCCATATAATACTCCTTAAAATGAATGTTTCAAACTTAGTTAGCCGATCTAACAAACTCTATTTCGATTTTAAGCAGTATTTCCGATCAAGTCAAGACAATTCTTGCTATTTTTAGACTAAATCTTGTAGAATCAATAAAGAATATGAAGCTTAAGAAAGAGGAGCACATGGATAAGAGTAACCCTGCTATTATCAGGGCACATAATGAGCGCTTGATCATGGAGAGCATCTTGGAGCACCAACCGCTCTCAAGAGCAGACCTGTCACGCATCACAAGGTTAAACAAAGTCTCTGTATCAGAAATCGTCTCTACCCTACTGATCGAAGGGCTTATTCGTGAGACGGGATCTGGTGAGTCCAGAGGTGGTAGAAGGCCAGTCCTCTTAGAGCAAAATAGAGAACGCGCCATAAGCTTTGCCATCGACATTGCCCCTGATCAGATCACATCAATAGCAGGCTTCTTAGACGGTAGCTTCCTTTTTGAGCCCATCTCAAGAGAAATAGACATCAGCCGTGACGATGTCGAAGCACTCGTAGAAGATGAAGTAAACTTCCTCATGGATCGCTGCAAGGAAATTTTAGAAGACCATTACTTAGCACCTGATATTGCAGGATTAACGATTGGTATACACGGTAATGTCTATGAGAATGAAATCCTCTTTACTCCCTACTATGACTTAGCAGGATTAGATCTTGCAGGCTATTTAGAAGCTCGCTTCCCCTTCCCTGTTTATTTAAAGAACGAAGCCAATTTATGTGCCTTAGGCGAACTAGGCCTCATAGAACCCGCATCAGACTTTATTTCACTGAGCATACACAGTGGTATTGGTGGTGGCGTCATTCGAAACGGGCGTTTAGAGACAGGCCAAATGGGCTTTGCAGGAGAAGTCGGCCATATGATCGTAAGGCCAGAAGGTTTACCCTGCCCTTGCGGGAACGTTGGCTGCATTGAGCAATACGCTTCAGATAGAGCCTTACGCATGCTGTACCGAGAGCGCTCAGGTAATAAAACAGCTCGTTTCAGAGATATCTTAGAAGCGTATCGTAGATTGGACAACGATG
>CAYXVJ010000068.1:0-1479 GCA_964468675.1 uncultured Oscillospiraceae bacterium | reverse complement strand
TCCAGCAATATACCGTCTACATGGCAATATTGATCAACAACCTCATCAGGTTACTAGACCCCTCAACGGTAATCTTACACAGCCGCTTAACTGCAGCTCTACCTGAAGTCATTCCATCCATCGAACGTCAGATCAAATGCAAGATCAAATCGGGCACTAAAATCAGAAATTCAAGACTAGGCGGCCAAGCGGTCCTTTATGGCGGACTGTATCAAGCAGCGATTGAGTACTATGAAGTAGGCCACTTGCGCTTAAAACCTGAGCGTAGTATTAGAGGATTGTAATCCCTTTATCGGCGAACATTTCTATGGTCTTCTCATCCCAGATCGAAGATTGGACTTCGCCGATATGGGCTTTACCTAGAAGCAAGAGACAAAGCCTTGACTGACCGATACCGCCACCGATGGTTTGCGGTAACTTACCGTCCAACAAAAGTTTATGGTAAGGCAAGCTACGCCTGTCATCGCAGTCTGCTAGCGTCAATTGCTTATCCATCGTTTCTGGATCCACACGAATGCCCATGGACGATAGCTCTACAGCTCTACCTAATATATCTGACCAAATCAAGAGATCTCCGTTTAATGACCAATCGTCATAGTCCGGTGCACGGCCAGAATGTACCATGCCTGACTTCATCTTGGCTCCGATACCGATGACAAAGGTGGTCTTATGCTCCCTAACGTATGCGTGTTCACGCTCTTCAGGTGTTAGATCTGGGTATAAATCTTCAAGTTCTTGGGCATGGATAAATGAAACGTTTGCATCAAACAGCGATGGTAAGCCAGGATACCTTGCCTTTACAGCAGCTTGTGTTCCGATGATGGCAAGCATGATACGATTCACGACATCTTTTAGATAACTCTCCGTGCGGTCCTCATCACGCATGACCTTCTCCCAGTCCCACTGGTCGACATAAATGGAATGTAGGTTATCTAAATCTTCATCTCGTCTAATGGCGTTCATATCGGTATATAAGCCCTTGCCTTCAAAGAAGTCGTAGCGCCATAAAGCATAGCGCTTCCACTTAGCAAGTGACTGAACGATTTCACCCGTCCCTTCACTAGATGGTATGTCAAAACGTACGGGACGTTCTACTCCACTTAAGTTATCGTTCAAACCAAGTTCCGGGGCTACCACCAAAGGTGCACTGACACGCTTTAGATTGAGCGCATCAGCAAGCCTATCACTAAAGGTATACTTGATGAGTTCAATTGCAGCTTGCGTCTCATACAAGTTAAGCGTTGGTTTATAGTGTTCCGGAACATAAGATGTCATCTTCTAATCCCCCATTTTCTTTTGACCATTGTATTAGAACAAATAAGCTTCTACAAGCAAGAAGCCGCATGAAGAGTAAAACCCGAGTCACAATACTGCAACTCGGGTCTAATCGTTCTAAAAAATGAATCTTTTCCTTATCACTCTAAAGGTGACTCTACAGGAACCCTAACATATTCTTCCTCAGTTATACCTGCTTCAACT
>CAYXVJ010000067.1:8864-11275 GCA_964468675.1 uncultured Oscillospiraceae bacterium | reverse complement strand
CATGGAAGCAAGATGCTATCGAGGAGGAGTTGGCAGAACAAAGATGAGGGTTTTAGTCTTTGGCCAAAAGGATTTAATGGCTTTAGTCTTAACGGTCTCATTTTGTGTGCTCTTGCTATTCATGCAGATGTGGATCTAAATTAGAGTAATGGATGATTGTATGTTGAAGGAAACAAAGGAGGGCTGGAGGAACATAGCCCTTATTACAGAATACGATGGTACGAAGTTTGCAGGCTGGCAGCGTCAAGCTGAGCCCATAAGAACCGTTCAAGGTCTATTAGAAAAAGGATTGGCTAAGATTTGTGGTCACAAGATCACGCTCTATGCATCCTCTAGAACCGATGGTGGTGTACACGCTTTAGGTCATGTGAGTAATTTTAAGACGAATTGCTCAATCCCAACTGAACGCATACCATTGGCGATGCCAAGTGTATTGGCAGACGATGTGGTGGTCAAGCGTGCGATTGATGTCGATAAGGACTTTAATGCTCGCTACCATGCCAAAGAAAAGACGTATAGTTACTATATCTGGGAAGGAAGAAGGCCCAGTGCGATATTAGGGCGTTACAGTTATCATTCGCCAGTCGCTTTAGACTTAGACAAGATGCAAAGAGCCGTAAAAGATTTTATTGGCTATCACGATTTTCTAGCTTTTAAAGCTGAAGGAGGACAAACGAAGACAAGCCTTCGCACCATCTTTGATGCTAGAATTGAAGTCGTAGGTACGACTAGTGAAGCGGGTAGTCAGCTCTTTTTGGCAGGTAGAAGTGATCGAGGACGCTTGCTACGTATCGTTGTGACGGGCTCAGGCTTTTTGTATAATATGGTGCGTATCATGGCAGGCACCTTATATTATATTGGACAGGGGAAAATTGATGAGGATGCCATACCTAAGATCATCGCATCAAGAGACCGCAAGCATGCGGGCATTACACTCCCGCCACAAGGCCTGATATTAGATGAAGTTGGCTATGACTTGCTATATGAGGAGAATGAAAATGGAAAACTTTTCTAGATTACACAGTATGAATGGTAGAAATCTATCCATGCTCACCGATTACTATGAACTCACCATGTCACGTGGGTATTTCGAAAATGGTCTGGTGGATAAAATCGGTTATTTCGATTTGTACTTCCGCCAAGTACCTGAAGGCGGTGGCTATGCAGTTATGGCCGGCGTTGAACAGATGATCGAATATCTTGAGAATCTAAAGTTCACTGAAGAGAACCTATCGTATCTGAAAGCAACAGGAGACTTTAGCCCTGAATTTTTAGATTATTTAAGACAGTTTAAATTCGAATGTGATGTCTGGGCAATTCCTGAAGGCACCCCTTTATTTCCTGGTGAACCAATCGTTAAAGTACGTGGTCCCATTATTCAAGCTCAAATGATCGAGACCATGCTATTGTTGACCATTAACCACCAAAGTTTGATTGCTACTAAAACAGCAAGAATCGTTAGAGCGGCTAAAGGTCGTCCCGTGATGGAATTTGGTGCAAGACGTGCTCAAGGTTATGACGCATCGGTATTTGGAGCAAGAGCGGCGTACATCGGTGGAGCTGCTGGTACAAGCTGTACGATTTGTGGTGAGCTGTTTGGGATCCCACTAAGCGGCACCATGGCACACAGCTTTGTGCAACTCTTTGAAACAGAATATGAAGCGTTTGAAGCCTATGCCAAAGCCTATCCAGACAAAACTGTATTACTCGTTGATACGTACAATACCCTCAAGTCTGGTGTGCCTAATGCTATTAAACTCTTTAAAGAGTATTTAGAGCCTCGAGGCGAGCGTTTAAAGGGCATCCGCATCGATAGTGGTGACTTAACCTATTTATCTCAAGAAGCAAGGCGTATGCTCGATGAGGCGGGTCTTACAGATTGTAAAATCATTGTGAGCAATGCTCTAGATGAATACATTATCCGTGACTTACTCAGCCAAGGCGCCATGATTGACTCCTTTGGAGTGGGTGAGCGTTTAATTACTTCTCGTGCAGAACCCGTCTTCGGTGGTGTCTATAAATTGTCAGCCGTTGAGGAAGATGGAGAAGTACATCCACGCATGAAGGTTTCCGACAATATCGAGAAGATGACCAACCCCAGTAACAAAGAAGTATGGCGTTTTTATGAGCGTAAGACCGGTAAAGCGATGGCTGATGTCATCACCATTGCAGGTGAAACGATTGATGAGACCAAAGATTATGAAATCTTTGATCCGATCATGACGTGGAAGCGTAAAATGCTTACAGACTTCACCGTACGTCCTCTCTTAGAGCCTATCTTTAAAAACGGTGTATGTGTAGCTAAGCGCCGCTCCATTGAAGAGATCAGAAATTATTGTGCGGAGCAACTAGACAGCTTATGGGAGTCTGTCAAACGCTTTGAAAACCCACAAGAATATTTTGTCGATCTC
>CAYXVJ010000067.1:0-8823 GCA_964468675.1 uncultured Oscillospiraceae bacterium | reverse complement strand
TATTAGAAGTAGAATTAAAGGAGAACAAGATGTCCATACAAGTAGAATTTAAAACCAATCAAGGTACCATTCGTGCCGAATTATACCCAGAACTTGCACCAAACACTGTTGCTAACTTCGTCTCATTGATCCAAGAAGGATACTATGACGGCCTCATTTTCCACCGTGTAATCCCTGGCTTCATGATCCAAGGTGGTTGCCCGAATGGTAGCGGCATGGGTGGCCCTGGCTACCAAATCCAAGGTGAGTTTAATAGCAATGGATTCAAAAATGACTTAAAACATGACCGTGGCGTTTTATCTATGGCCAGATCCATGTCACCAAA
Source organism: uncultured Oscillospiraceae bacterium (assembly GCA_964468675.1). Classification (GTDB taxonomy): domain Bacteria; phylum Bacillota; class Clostridia; order Saccharofermentanales; family Fastidiosipilaceae; genus CAYXVJ01. The sequence continues at coordinate 8,498 of CAYXVJ010000067.1, read as the reverse complement.
CTCTGCAGGATCACAATTCTTCATTATGCATGAGAATGCACCACACCTTGATGGTCAGTATGCTGCCTTTGGTAAGGTCACTGAAGGTCTAGATGTAGTGGATAAAATCGCTTCTACAAAGACTGGTAGAAATGATAAGCCTGTTGAGACTCAGGTGATGGAGACTGTTACAGTCAGTGGAGACCTCGAGAGCTTAGTAGAATTAAAGAAGCAATAAGGAGATTACAATGAGTCAGGACAAGAAGACGTATTACATTACAACCCCCATTTATTACCCCAGCGACAAGTTGCACATCGGGCATTCCTACACGACTGTGGCGGCTGATGCGATGGCGCGCTACAAGCGCTTGGAGGGTTTTGATGTCATGTTCCTGACGGGTACGGATGAACACGGACAAAAAATCCAAGATCGTGCCCATGAAGCCGGTTTAGAACCACAAGCTTTTGTGGATGATATTGTAGGTGGTATCAACTGGGTTACGACAGATGAAGATCACGTAGCAGCTGTACAAGCCATCTTCACGAAACTGTATGAGTCAGGTGATATTTATCTCGGTGAATACGAAGGCTGGTATTGTACCCCTGATGAGTCGTTTTGGACCGAATCCCAGTTAGTCGATGGCAAATGCCCTTCTTGTGGACGCGATGTCATCCTTACTAAGGAGAAATCTTATTTCTTCCGTCTCTCAAAATATCAAGACCGTATCATCGAGCTTTATGAAACACAAAAAGACTTTATTTCACCATCGAGCCGTGCCAACGAGATGATGAACAACTTCTTAAAGCCTGGCTTAGACGATCTAGCCGTTTCACGCACCTCATTTGATTGGGGCATTAAAGTGCCATTCGATGAAGAGCATGTGATTTATGTGTGGGTCGATGCTTTATCGAACTACATTACGGCTTTAGGCTATCCTAATGAGACAGAAGCTTTCCAAAAATATTGGCCTGCTGATGTTCATTTGGTAGGTAAAGAGATTGTACGTTTCCACTCCATTATCTGGCCAGCTATATTGATGGCTCTAGATATTCCATTACCAAAGCAGGTATATGGACATGGATGGCTCTTGTTTAAAGACAGCAAGATGAGTAAGTCACTTGGAAACGTTGTAGACCCTGTTATTTTGTGTGAGCACTATGGTGTGGATGCCATTCGCTATTTCCTCTTACGTGAAGTACCTTTTGGCGCTGATGGCTCATTTTCAAATGAAGCGCTCGTGACTAGAATAAACTCTGACCTTGCTAACGACTTCGGTAATTTACTAAGCAGAACCACCGCCATGATCAACAAGTATTTTGCTGGCCAATTGCCAGAACAAGACTTAAGAGCTTCAGGCGACTTCGATAGCGAATTATTAGAATTGTCTAAAGCATTACCCGAGAAATTTCATAGCTACATGGATCAATATCAGTTTAGCCTAGCTTTAGCTGAGATTTGGAAGCTTGTTTCAAGAGCCAACAAATACATTGATGAGACCACCCCCTGGATCCTTGCGAAGGATAAAGAGAAGTTCCCAAGATTAGCAGGTGTCTTAGGCAATCTAGGTGCTGTATTAAGACAAGTGAGCATCTTGATTCAACCGTTCATGCCTGAGACGGCACCAAAGGTATGGTCTGCCTTGCAGATCCTCGGTGATGAAGAGCAGACAAGCTGGGAGAGCCAAAACGCTGCAGGATTGTACAATCCAGGCGGCATTGTGCGTCCAGCTGCACCTATCTTCCCAAGACTAGACTTGGAAGAGGAGATCGAGAAGATGAACAAGCTCTTACCAGCAGCTAGTGAAGAAACAAAAGAGGCTGAAGGCATACAGATCAAAGGCAAGAAAGAAGAGCCTAAAGATGCTGCCCAAGATGAAGTCGTGCTCGTTGAAAACATTGATTTCGAAGACTTTTTGAAAGTAAAGCTAGTCATAGCAGAAGTCATCTCTTGTGAGCGTGTGAAGAAGGCAGATAGGCTACTTGCTTCCACAATAAACATTGGCGGGGAGACAAGAACCGTTGTGTCTGGTATTGCTGAATACTACACCCCAGAGGAAATGGTTGGGAAGAAGGTCGTTCTTGTATCGAACCTCGAACCAAGAAAGATACGCGGTGTTGTATCGCACGGTATGCTCCTTTGTGCCACAACCCCTGATGGAGGTTACAGACTCCTAACTGTTGAAGGTGAAGTCGCTCCAGGATCGGAGGTCGGTTAACTTGACTACTCAAGTTAAATGGATTGATACACATTCCCACCTGACCGACAAGGCGTTTAAGGATGACTTAAGTGCTGTACTGGATCGTGCACGCCATGCAGGCGTAACTAAATTTATAGTGAATGCATGGGACAAAAGGTCAATCGACCAGGTGTTATTGCTGGCCGTACAAGAACGAGATGTTTATTGTACGGTCGGCATTCACCCGTCTGATTGGCAAGATCTAGACGAGTCTTGCATAAGTTATATCAAGAGCTTAGCCAAAGATGCAAAGCAAAATAAAATTGTTGCCATCGGTGAAGTCGGTATGGACTACCACTACGACGGTATCGATAAGGATGGTCAAAAAAAGGCCTTCCGTCAGCAGATCGAAATTGCCCATGAATTTAACTTGCCCTTGGTTGTCCATGAACGAGACGCCCATGGTGATGCGATTGAGCTTCTCTTAGAAGCTAAAGCAGATGGAGTACTTTTAGATCAACCAGGTGTTTTTCATTGCTATAGCGGTACTGCTGAATTTGCCCAGCGTTTAATCCCTCAAGGCTGGTTCTTTGGCTTTGATGGGCCACTGACCTATAAGAATGGGAAGAAGGCCAGAGAGGCTGTTTTAGCCATCCCTAAGGACAAAATATTGATTGAGACAGATGCTCCATACCTAGCGCCTCAAGCATACCGCGGCAAGCGTAATGAACCTTCATTTCTTCCTGAAGTGGCAAAGACTTTGGCAACACTCTGGGATTTGAATATGGAAGAGACATCAAGACAGCTTTGGCAGAACAGCCATGCGTGTTTTCCCAATCTTTCTTAAATTTCATTCTATTCGTACAAAATAGTATAGATTGCTTGACACAATAGACCAATTTACTTTATCCTATAGATAAATACTTAACGAACAATTAAGTGAAGGGGTCTTGTATGAATATTTTAGAATTGGATGCTTTACCGGATAAGCGCTTAGACGATACCTTACGCCAATTGGCTTTATATGAGCAATTGAGTGAAGACGAAGGTGTGCATGCACTTTTAAAACATGCAGCCAAACTATTCAACAGCCCCATTATTCTCTTAGATCCCAATTTAAGACTCATTACCCAAGCAGCAAGCCAAGCCATGTCAGCACCCATCTGTAAGACCATCAGTGAAGAGGCACAATGCAACTGCAAGGGTTTTTCTTGTTTTAAAGATGAAGCGGTGATGCAAGAAATCGTAAATTCAGAAGACCCCTTATATTTTGACGATGGATTTGCTAAACTCTTGCCCAGGATTATGGGTAAGGTTCAAGTCGGTGAGCGAGTGCTTGCCTTTTTTTCTATCTTTGAAATAAATCATGTGTTGAACAAGCCATGCGAAATTGAACTGGCTAAAACTATGGCAAGAGTCATTGGTATATTACTTCGTCAACGCTCAACCTTACTCTTACTAGAACAAGGTGATTTGGGTAGCCTGCTAGCAGGTACTTTATCGGGTCAATACTTAGACAAGAGCCAAATTGATAGACGCCTTGATCTATTAGGTGTAAACAAAGATGGCTGGTATCAAATGCTTTATATACCTGTCATTCAAAAAGATCAGCAATTTTTAAGTGTAGATTACTTAGCTAAACGTTTCGCAGCCTTAGGTAGACTGCCATACTTCTTATACCGCGATGGCTCTTATGTCTTAATCTTTGCTAGTGAAAATTTACTGGACCTTCGAGGTTTAGAATTTGATGTTCTCAAGGTATTAGAGGAAACGAAATTAAGGGCAAGTATGGGTGAGCACTTTACTGACTTGAGTTTACTTGTCTGGCAATTTAATCTTTGTGAACTGATTTACACCCACGATGAACCGAAACATAAGGAATTAAAGTTAAGGCGTATAGGTCCTTCTTTATTAAGTATGTTTGTCAACGGGAAACTAGATTCTAGTGATACAAGGCTTGTACATCCAGACATTCGATTCCTCTACGACTATGACCTTAAATCCAAATCCAATCTATTACAAACGTGGATCACGCACTTACAAGAACATAAACACATCAACAATACAGCAGAGAAGCTTGGTATCCATAAAAATACGTTAATCTACAGGATAAAGAAGATTCAAGAAATGACGGTGAGCCTCGGCCAAGAGACGGACGATATCTTTTACCAGCTTTATTCCTATGAGAAACTACTAGAACAGTAAAGCTTAAAGGCATCGATTCTGTTAAGCTTTAGTGTTTTTATTCACTTGCTCTTTTAGGCGAAGCGCTTCCTGATTGCAATCTTTTTGCAAGAATGTGAGGCGTTTTTGTTTGTCTTCAACCGATGTATGTAAGCTGTGTGCTGCTACTAGCATCTCTCTTACATGGTCATATACGCGAATGTTTGAGATGATATCGTCCATTAAATAATCCATCGTTTTATGGCTATGTTTAAATTTTTTAATGTTGAAATCAATTCTTCTTTCACCTAAGGACAAGAGTATTGAATTATAAAATGCAAATAAATGTTCCAAATCGTCAATCACTTGCATACTCTTTTCTAGTCGCTCATGTTTTACTTCTTCTACGACGAAGCTCTTATTCATGATGAGATCAGCAAAGGACCAAGATTTAGATGATGTTAAGGATTCTAGGAGCATTTGGAATGTGCTTAATATCTTATTGCCTTGCATAATGGCTAGGCCTAGTTGATTGAATCTGCCTTCTATCGCATCCAAACGCTCTGTAGTATTTTCAATATCATCAGTATCTGATTGAGTGTTTATATCGTCTGTTGCAGCATTATTTATGGACCGCGAATCTGAAACATTAGGCTTATCTACGTTTAGCTTGCTAAGAGCTATAGAGATTGAGTTGATTTTAGCATCAACAGCCTTTTCCTTCGTTTATTTTCCCTTAATTCATTTTCACTGAACTGTCTTTTCTGCTCGTATACTCTCCTGGACTCGGCCATTGCCTTTGGGCGCTTAATAAGGTTTTGCTTTGCTTCTTTGGCGTCAATCAAAGTCAACTGCTGCTCAAATGAATCTAAATCCTTTTTGTTTTGTGTGATTCGTTTGCTGTAAAGCAAACGCTCACGCTTCAAGCGATGAACATCTTTAATAAGGCTATTACGCTTAGCTTCAATCTCAAATAGATCTATTCGTTTTTGCTCCATGACTTCCTCCAATTCATAGGTCCATTCTCTAATTATTTCCTATCTTATTCTTCACTTACAAGACTGTCTTGATATTTTCTGTTAATCAATTCTAGCTGTCGTTCCAGTGATCTAGATTCTTTCTTATTTGCGGCAAGCAATGTCCTTAACTGATCTTGTTTTCTGGAGATCTTTTTCTCTAATTCTTGGACTTCGTATTCATTGTTTCTGATTTTAGAGCGAACAGATAAATTCGTAAATAAATTGTCAAAGCCAATATCAATGACCTTTTGTGTGGTGCTAATCTTTGTATAGTTTAGTTCGTGTTGAATGGATTCTAATTTTGATAGGGATTTGTTGTAACGACTCACTTCACGCATTAAGGTACTGCTCAAACGATCTCCTTCTTGCACGTTCTTATATTTCATCACATCTGTAATAAGACCACCATCAGACCATACATCATAACTTGCCCAACGTCTGGCTGAATCTAAGCTTTTACCCATCTGTCCAATAGTCTTTAAAGCAGCTCTGCCTAAAGAGATGCTGGATTCAATCTCTTTAGCCTCGCGTTTTAGTGATTCGTATTCTTTGGATCGTTCTTTGTATTCGATGGCTAAAGGATGCTCCTGATCACTTAATATGGTTGTAGCTAGATTGTCTCTCTTGGCTTCATCGGCAATACGTTCCATATGAATGCTGGATAGTTCATCGGATAGTAGATAGATTTTTCGATCTAAGTCTTGTAGTTCCTGCAAGTTCTTCTTTAAGTGTGATGTAGTGTTTTCTAATTTTTCAGATAAATAAGCTTCCTCATCGTTATCTTTGTTGCTGATCTTGATGATGAACTGCTTGATCTTGCGCTCTTTTTCAACTGCTAAAGCATTCTTGTATTCTTGTTCTTGCTGTTCTAGTGTTCGTATACTTATATCTAAGGCTTCTCGCTTTTTTCTTAAGCGGCTTAATTCATTAGAAAGCTTATTTTGCTTTTCTAGTACCGTATCGAAATCAAAGTGCTTTTTATCCATATAAGAATCTCCTAGTTTGAATTGATATGACGCTTCACACATCAATTATATAATACAGAGATCTATTACGAACAATTTGACGAATTTTCGTTTTTGTGCACACAGAGCTAATTTGTGTTATAATAGATCAGTTGTGCCGTAAATCGGCTTTCCCACACAGAACGGAGAATCAATGAACACTATTCAATTTAAAGACCTCCCCATATCTGCGGAGCTTCTTCAAGCTGTCAGCGCTATGGGTTTTGAAGAACCTACGCCAATTCAGGCAGAGGCCATTCCACCACTATTAGAAAGACGAGATGTATTAGGCCAGGCACAAACCGGTACAGGTAAAACTTGTGCATTTGGTATTCCTGTAATAGAGGAAACCGATGCTTCTAGTAAGCACATCCGTCACCTAATCTTATCACCAACAAGAGAACTTGCGATGCAAATTGCAGATGAGTTAAGTCTATTAGCCAAACATAAACCCGGTATCCGCATACTGGCCATCTATGGTGGACAGCCAATGGAGCGCCAGTTAACAGCATTAAGAAAACATCCTCAAATCATCGTGGGTACACCAGGCAGAGTCATGGACCACATGCGTAGGGGTACTTTAAAACTAGATAAACTAGAATCTTTAGTATTAGATGAAGCAGATGAAATGTTAAACATGGGCTTTAGAGAGGACATCGATACCATCTTGGCAGATACACCAAGTGATATCCAACGTGTCTTATTCTCGGCTACCATGCCTAGAGCAATTCTAGAGATCGCAGAGAAGTATTTAACAGATCCCTTACACATTGATATTAAGAGTGAGACAAAGTCTGTCAGCAGCATCGCTCAGTCTTATATTGAATTAAGAGAGTCTAGTAAAACAGAAGCACTCTGTCGCTTAATTGAAGCAGAACAAATTAACTTGGCTTTAATCTTCTGTAATACAAAAAACCGCGTTGATGAGCTAACTTCTAAATTGCAAACCCGTGGTTACGCAGCTGAAGGTCTTCATGGTGACATGAACCAGCGTCAGCGTACAAGCGTTATGAATGCCTTTAAACAAGGACGTACTGAATTCCTCATTGCGACCGACGTCGCTGCAAGAGGCATTGATGTAGACGATATAGAGATGGTTATCAACTATGATCTACCAGGTGATGCAGAGTACTATGTGCACCGTATTGGACGTACAGGTAGAGCTGGTAAGTCTGGTAAGGCGATTAGCTTTGTCGTGGGTCGCGAAATTATCGACTTAAGACGCATCGCTAAGATTATTAAAGCATCGATCCTGCCGATGACAATCCCTAGTGTAGATGTGATTCAAGAAACAAGAATCAGTGGTGTATTAGCTAACGTTCAAAATCGTTTGAGTAAAAACCCTAATATTGACCAAAGCTACACAGAAGCATTGGTAGATGCTTTAGAAGAACTCAACTTGATGTCTGGTGCAGACAAGACCTTTACCATGACGGATATTGCTGCTGCCTTCTTATTAGAAGAATTAAGTGACAGAGCATCTGTTGGTGAAGAGATTGAGCCTGTAGTTCCTTACGATGAGTATTTAAAGACACGAAACCGTAAAGGTAAATCACAAGGCAAACAAAGCCCTTACCAGAATACGCAAAACCGCAAGCAAAATCGTCATGAGGGTAAACGTAAGTCCAATCCAAGATCTAAGGACGAGGATAGACGTCAATCCGGCTCAAGACATTCAGAGGACAGACGTCAATCTAGTTCTAGATATTCAGAAGACAAGCGTCAATCCAGTTCTAGACATTCAGAAGATAGGCGTCAATCTAATTCCAGACCTTCAGAAGACAGACGACAAAGCTCTTCTTGGTCAGGGGACGAGAGGCGTAAAGGAAAATCAGCAGGCCGTAAAAAGGCTGTCTACGCTGGTGAAAAAGTTCCAAAAAGACGCTAAATCTTAGGCAAATTCATGGAATATACGAGTTTTCCTCCTTTTTCAAAAACTGGGGTTGACAAGGTTTGGAATATCTCGTATACTCTGTCTTGCGCTTGAGAAAGCGTCTGGGAAATAGACATGAGGTCCAAAGTCTACGGGAACTTAGCTCAGCTGGGAGAGCATCTGCCTTACAAGCAGGGGGTCACAGGTTCAAGTCCTGTAGTTCCCACCAATACACGGCGCAGTAGTTCAGTTGGTTAGAATGCCAGCCTGTCACGCTGGAGGT
>CAYXVJ010000066.1:0-11342 GCA_964468675.1 uncultured Oscillospiraceae bacterium | reverse complement strand
CACTTCTCTTGCTAACAGCATGTGGGAATGGTTCCACAACGACCGATCCAGACAGCGATGGGAAGCGCGAAGTCGTAAAACTGACTTGGCTAACCCCAGGTGATGCTGGTGCCAAAGCCATTGAAGAAGGCGATCGCATCATAGAAGAGATCAATAAGCGCTTAGACATTGAATTAACCGTCAATGTGGTTGCTGAAGGTAATATGGATACAATCAATGTCCAGATGGCCACAAGGAACATGCCAGATGTTGTCACAGGTGCCTTTGGTACAGCCGCTACTCAATCTTGGATTGAAGATGAACTGGTTGTTAGCTTAAACGACTACTTCGACAAGACACCCAACATCAAGAAGCGCATCGACGAAGAATACAGTTGGACTGATACAGATGGTAACTACTACGGTGTTCCATTTATTACACAGTTCTCAACTGCAAACACCTTAATCGTGATGCGCCAAGACTGGCTGGATAAGGTTGGACTAGAATACCCAACGACACTAGACGAGTTTAAAGCAGTCATGCTCGCCTTCACAAACGATGACCCAGATGGCAACGGTGAGAATGACACCAATGGTATCACCGCCAATGGACCAATCGGCATGTTTGACTTTGTATTCTACGCATTGGGCCGTGAATATGCAGATTACCATGTAGATAACGGTGTGGTGAAACCTTGGTTTGAAGCAGATTACTTTATTCCAGGTATGCAGTACATCAAAGAGTTATGGGATGCCGGTGCTATCGATCAAGAGTTTATGCTAAATGACGCCAGCAAACGTGAAGAGAAATTCTACCAAGGTCGTTCTGGTAGTATGCCTGCACCACTATTCCGTCACGTCAGCAGAATTGAAAGTAACGTGCAGCTAGTCACACCAGACGCAAGCATTGCCTATGGCTTACCGCCAAAAGGTGAGAGTGGATCGTTCGGTCTATCTGGTCAAGGTAAAGGTGGATTCTTAACTGCAGTAACTGCAAATGCAACAGATAAAGAAAGAGCTGCAGAGTTCATTGACTTCCTCTTATCCAAGGAAGGTAATGACTTACTAAGACTTGGTATCAAAGATGTTCACTATACTGAGGGTCAAGATGGTACTATTACCTTTAATGAAGATGAGCGCGAGAAAGATTCCTTTGCAGCCAATGGCTGGGCACATCCACTCGCATGGGGTTCCTTCTTCTGGCCACTAGAAAGTGGATATCTGCCAGAGACAGAACCAATGAGAGACCGTGCCTTAGAATCGATTGAACTGGCTTCAGAAGCACAACGTGAGAACGTGGTGAAACAAAGAACCGATGCCGAAATCAATTACGGATCGAACACAACGGACATCTATAACCAGTCCTTCCTTGACATGATGCAAGGAAAGGTGGATATTGAGACAGGTACAGCTGACTTAATCAGCAAATGGCGTGCAGCAGGTGGCGATGAGATCTTAAAAGAAGCTCAAGCCGTCTATGATGCAGGAAACTAAGAAAATTATACAAGCAATCGAGGAGGCATAAAATGAAACCCAATATACTGTTTATTTTGACTGACGATCAAGGGCCGTGGGCATTAGGCGCGGCAGGCAACGAGGAACTACATACACCCCATTTGGATCAGTTAGCGAAAGAAGGCGTACGTTTTGAGAATTTCTTTTGTGCCTCCCCAGTCTGTTCACCAGCAAGAGCATCAATTTTAAGTGGTAAGATTCCATCTGCCCACGGTGTCCACGACTGGATCCGTAGCGGCAACGTCGACAAAGAATTAGTCGACAAGCTTGACATCAAAAACCCTTATGGTGGCTACGGTGATGAAAAGAAGCCTATCCAATACCTGGCAGGACAACGCACGTACACCGATGCATTAGTTGAAGCAGGCTACACCTGTGCCTTATCTGGTAAGTGGCACTTAGGCGATAGTATGACTCCTCAACATGGTTTTACCCATTGGTATACCATCGGTAAGGGTGGTGCTCACTACTATAAACCAGACATCATTGAAAATGGCCAGATCAATATTGAAGAACAGTATGTCACAAACCTGATTACCAATAGAGCAATCGAGTTTATGCATGAGCTAAGCGAAACAGATAAGCCATTTTACTTATCGGTGCACTACACAGCGCCTCACTCACCATGGGAGCGAGATCAGCATCCAAAAGAATATATCGATATGTATGAGGACTGTGCGTTTAATAGTGTGCCAGATATACCAGACCATGAGCATCTAACTGTACCTCCAGTTTACGGTACACCGAAGCGAAAAGAGAACTTACAAGGTTACTTTGCTGCTATTACAGCCATGGATGCCGATGTGGGTCGCTTGATGGATACCTTAGATGAACTGAAGATCAAGGAGAACACAATTGTCGTCTTCTTATCGGATAACGGCATGAACATGGGTCACCATGGTATCTGGGGTAAGGGTAACGGTACCTTCCCACAAAACATGTTCGAAGAATCCATTAAAGTACCATTTATTATTTCATACCCAGGACTTGATACTAGAGTAGATCGTGTCGAAACAAGCCTAGCTAGTGCATTGGATATCTATCCGACCTTGCTTGATCTAGTAGGTGTTGAAGATCCTTATACGAGGACACTACCTGGTACGAGCTTGGTACCTACATTGAAAGAAGAAGAGACTAGGGATCGTCCCGTATTCATCTGTGAGGAGTATGGCCCCGTCCGCATGATCAGGACCAAGACTATGAAGTATGTACATCGCTTCCCATATGGACCTCATGAGCTATTTAACTTAGAAGAAGATCCAGGTGAGCTAAACAACCTCATCGACGATCCAGATATGGAAGAAACTGTAGTGAACTTAAGATCAGAATTGAATTTATGGTATAGACAGTATGTCAATCCAGATATTGATGGCTCAAGAGAAGAAGTGACTGGCTTAGGTCAATTGGACCGTGCAGGGCTTTATGCAAAATCTAAGGACGTATATAAGCAGCCGAATTAAGGTCATAAATTTTAGTAGTCTTAAGGTGAATGAAGAACAAAATTAACATCTTGAAAGGGAAGTGGTCAGATATTGGCCGCTTCCTTTTTTTGGATTCCTCTATTTAAAGGTTTTCACTATTAAAGGTTTTCTCTAAATTTACCCGGTGTCGATCCCTTGTACTTCTTGAAGAAACGGATGAAGCTTCTGACATCCGTATAGCCTACTTTCTCACTAATGTCATTGATGCTGAGATCAAGCTCTGTAAGTAGGTTGATGGATAGTTCAATCCGATATCGATTTAAATATTCAGATAGGGTTTGGCCTGTCGCAAGTTTAAACAGCCGCCCTAGATAGACTGAGTTTAGTGATACATGCTTGGCTATATCTGGGATGGTGAGTTCACTGTTTGTAGCTTCTTTCATAATGAACTCGATGGAAGCCGATACGTAGTATTCACTATCCGCATCTTCTGTTGTTGCTAAGAGTAGTGCATCGTCTAAGAAGGTATGTACGATATTGAAGAGTGCCTGTTTATCTGTCTCAAGTTGAATCTGACTAAAGCTAAGTGAGAGAAATCTTAAGTCAAGCGTTAGGTTTAGTTTGAATAGTTCAGTACTGACCGCTGTAAGCAGTTCAAAGGATAGTGTTTTAACTTCTTCTAATGAATTGCTTTTGAATGTATCAAAGACTTCTGTTAGCAAACTTTTTGTTCTAGCACTTTGTTTCGCAGTGATGCTGCTTACAAGTGCTTCTGCATAGGGTTCCAGGTCAATGCTATCTGCTTGATCTTGTGTGCTCGTTATGTGAATAGAGCCTCCTGGATCTATCGATGTGAAGAGGAAGTTTCGTCTTGCCAATTGGAAGGCAGTATGCAAATTCTGCTGATCTTCATCGTCTGTTAAGACAACTGAAAAGCGTAAGTTCGCATCAAGGTTTGTCAGTAACGCTTTTGCTATAGAATCGCTAGTAGAAGCAAGTCTTTTGTCTAAGCCTTCTTGAGTTTTTGTATTCAGGGTAATTAAGATTTGGTCTTTGTCGATTAGTGCTGCGTATGCATAGCCAAGCTTAGAGAGTTGATCTAAGCTCGTTTCTCTTACAATTAATTTTAACTCTTCACGGATGCTGTAGTTATGAATATGTTCAATCTCAAAGATATCGATTAAAACAATAGCAAAATAAGGGTAGGGGAAGTAGATGTCGTAGCTTTCTAGTTCTGCACGTCTGTCATCTAGTGTCGTTGCAGAGATCAGTAAATCACTGAGTAATTTCTCCCTGATGATGGGTCTGTTTACTTGCACTTCTGTGGTCATATTCTTGATGTGCAGGCTTGCAAGATCAATGGCTTCGGCTAGTTCTCCGTAATCGTGCTCGTCTGATACCTTACTATTGCTTGTATTTGCACTTACAAAGCCAAGTCTGTGAATGAGGCTATCTAAGGGTTCAAGCTGTCTTCTGCTATAGATGTAACTTGCAAATAAAGCTAGACACAAGGTCAGGAGGTAGAACAGTGCGATCTGTATATACATAGGGGAGAGTAGGTTCAATAAGCTTAAGTAGGGGACTTCTGTGTATACAGTAAAATTAGAGTCTTTGGATTGCTTCAATGTGAGTGAGAAGCTGCTAGCCTCATCGATGGAATTATATAAGACTTCATCGCCCCAAAGTACTTTCACTCTAGCGTTTGTTACACCGGGAAAACTCCCTATACTTTGCCAGATTGACTGCTTGTTTAAGTTAATGACCAGTAAGCCTTTACTGCTTACTTCATTTAATGGTAATTGACGCACAAGTGTAATGACGTCTATAGGATTACTTTGATTGAAATGGCGCTTGATTTGGCGATTAAAGAGCCAATATTCGTTATCTACCCTTAGGCCTTCAAGACGTGGATTAACAGATAGGATGCTTCGATCGTAAAAGTCGTAGTAGTTGTACATGCCAGTGTTGCTCACGTAAATACGTTCATGCACATCGTTAATCAAGTAGACAGAATCGTAAGTAGAGTCGACTGAATAGACTGATAAGTCACCTGCCATCGAACGATACGATTCAGTATCCAAAGTAGGCTGAGACAGCACACGGTTTACAGACGGCAGTGCACCCATAAAGACCGCTTGATTGCTCACCGTAAGAAAATAAGCTTCAGTATTACTTGCAACTTCGTTGGCAAACCCAACTTGACGCTCAATTTCACGGTAGACAAGTACTCTAGAATAGTAAGCTGTCAAGAGTAGATATCCTATCGTGGTAATCAGCATCAACGTCTTAACTGCGCTCTTAAAATGTCTTGTTTTTACAATTTTGACTAGCTTTTCTCTCATACGAGCATTATAGCAAGCAAGGTCAAGCAAGTGTATAAGATAGATGGCTTAGTTTTACGATGTTCAGTATTTTGGCATTTCTAGCAGTAGATATTTTAGTCTACAAAGAAGCCATATTAAGCTCTTTGGTACTGCGAACAATGTATAAAGACATTGCATGTGATCTAAGTATGTTATTTTAATATGTGCTATTGCAAGTGATGGAGATCTTTTAAAGTTCAAAATGTTGAGGGTGGATGCACATAGATTCGGGAATTTGAATGTCTAACGCAGTTGACTACTATTATTTAGTATTGACGTGCTATACAAGAACAAGACATCTTGGCTATCGAATGTTATTAAACCAGGTAGCAGGTGAGACGATAAGTAGCGGATGTCAATCAAAGTGATCTTCTGGTAGCTGTTGGTCAATAAAGGAGCTAATGAAGAGGTGAAGGAATCACGGAAGATAACAAGTTCCTTATCACTTATGGCGTCTTCGTTTGTAATTGTAATTAAGGATAAAGGCCCATGTAAGAAGAATGAGTAAGGATCTTGATTCTGCGTCGTATCCTCTCGATACATACTAATCTCCTCATTATTCTCATGGTCATAGACAGTGAGCGTATCAAAGTGATCTAGTTCAACATAGTGGATGGTCTCATCAGGAAAGGGCAGAGCATAGCGCCCTGTATAGACCCCTTGGAAGTCTTCAATATGGACTTTTGGAGTAAAGATACTGGGATCTAAATCTCTGTTACTCATGGCATTTAAAAGTAAGTTTGCTGTTCTTGTGATCTCTTCTTGGCGCCAGTGTATGTCACTTGTATAGTAAGACGATAAGTCTAGGCTAGATGTGATATCAATGTATGAAGCAAAACTTAAGGATTCTTCCATATATGAGAATAAACTGTCATAGTCGTACGTTAAGATCGATGTATCCTTTATGTAGTAATTCTTATCTGGAATTATAGAGAAAAAGACATTGGCATCTGATCCCTTGATTTGAGTATCCATAATCTTATTTATTACTGCACTGGCATGCTCTAAACTTGCTTCGTTCAAAGGATAGTCTATTTCACTTAAATGCCCTTCACTTTCAAACACCTCGTTATTGCTGCCATTTTGAAATAGATGGATCTCGATAAAGCCCTTTAGAGATCTGAAGTTTTCTCTAAAGGGGAACTGGTCAACTGAGTACTTGTCAAAAGATTGCATCCAAGTAGCGGACGAAACATCTGCCCAGTTGGCATCCGGTACTTGTGCAAGTGGCCTTCTTTCAGCTGCTGAAGTCTTTTGATCTGACTTAAAGATAGCCATGAACGATAAACTGAAGATTAACATCAGTAGCAGAATACTTTGGATCTTGTGGTGCTTGTTTCTTAACATGTGAAAGTCTCCTAAAAGCGGAAATATAAGAATGGGTTGAATGAACCATCGACTAAGTAAGCTGTGACCATCAGGAACAAAATACTTAAGGAAATAATTTCCAATATGGACATTAACTTCTCTGAAGATTGTTGCTTGTATAAGCGTTTGGCCACTTCCTTAATTAGTGGTGTTGCAGCAAATAGCGCTAGAACAAGGCTTAGGCGATAAGAGGATAGATGGTAGAGTATTTCATGGTTATAGATCGGTATTTTACTTTGGCCAAACAGTGACCCAATAGTAGAGACTGCATCCTTTATGTCATTGGCATTAAAAATGACCATGCTGATGACAATAAAGAATAAGGTGTATAAGTGAGATACGATTCTATGCTGTTTTAAGAATTGCCCAATGAAGTGTTTTTCAATCACTAAAAATAAGATGAAGTATGCACCCCATAAAATAAAGTGCCAGTCTGCTCCGTGCCATAGGCCAGTCAAGAGCCAAACGATGAGTAGATTTCGAAACCACTTTAAGTTCGACACTCGATTCCCGCCTAAAGGAATGTACACATAGTCACGAAACCATGAACCAAGTGAGATGTGCCATCTACGCCAAAATTCAGTTAAGCTCCTTGAGATTAAGGGATAGTTGAAGTTCTCTAAGAAGTGAAAGCCAAAGACTCTACCTAAACCAATGGCCATGTCACTATAGCTAGAAAAGTCAAAATAGATCTGCAAGGTAAAACTAATGGCATAGACCCAAAGCCCAAGTACGGATGGTGAGCTAGTCGTCCTACAAAGGTCGACTAAGATTCCTAAACGATTGGCGATTAAGACTTTCTTAGCGAGGCCTAGAATGAAGCGTCGTAATCCTAAGCTTGTGTTCTCGAAACTGTGTAGCCGCTTGTCTAGTGACCCTTTAATGTCCGTGTAGCGCACGATTGGACCTGCAACCAATTGAGGGAACATGGTGATGTAGGTGCCAAGCTTGATGAAATTCTTTTGTGCGTTTGTATCCCCACGGTAAACGTCGACGACATAACTGAGTATCTGGAAGGTATAAAAACTAATACCTACAGGTAAAGCTACTTTCAGAATAGGGATGGGCAAGTTTGTCAATTGACGAACGTTATCTAAAATGAAATTACTGTATTTGAAATACAAAAGAGGGGCTAAACTCATCAAGATTGCCAATATGAGATAGTGCAAACTCTTCTTAGAGCCTCTATGTTTTTCTACAGATATGGCCAAAATAAAGCCACTGAGAATAGAAAAGAGCATAATGAAGAGGGTACGGGGTTCTCCCCAGCCATAAAAGATGAGGCTGGAGAGAAAGAGTACCGTGTTCTTATACTTGTCTCTTACTAAGAAGTAAATCAAAAGTACCAAAGGCAAGAAATAAAAGATAAAGGGAATGCTAGAAAATACCATATTGCTTAAACAATCTGGCCTTCAGCTAGTACATGTGCCGACTCAAATACGCTGCTTAATTGCGCCTTCATGTTTGCGATATTGTCACTAAAGCCGTAAGCAATGAAGATATGTGCATCGTCTAATTGTAAGACGAGGTATTCTTCTGGGAAACCACATAGCCAGTGGTTCGTCTCTAAGATGCCCTCATAGGCTTTTGAGATTGAGTCGAAATCTGCACCATCGTCTAAGAGGTATAAAGCTGAGGTGAAATTGTTTGTGTTCATCATGTGGGTGAGGGAGGCAGCTTCTAGGATCGAGCTGCTGTGCTCCTCAGGGAAGAGTAAGATGTTGCAAAGTTCTTCTGTTTTTGTGAAGTCAAAGTGGCCAGGGCCTCCCATGACGGAGTTCTCTACATCACCACCGACTGCTGGGAACTGCTGATCTTCAGGCATACCATCCCAGATGGATTGGAGTAAGACCAGTGTATCTGTACTAGGTCCTGATAGGTCTTCGCTAGCATCTAGATCGCTAGCTGTATCTGCCTCTGTTGTTTCTTCAATGCTTTCAATCGTTGTTGTTTCTTCTAGAGTGGATTCTTCTGTAGTCGATTCTTCTGTTGTAGATTCTTTTGTAGTTTCCTCGTTTGTAGCAGTTGAATCATTGTTTCCTTCTGCTCCACAAGCAGCTAGAGTGAAAATTAGGGCGCACGAAAGTAGGCCTGTTAGTATTCTTTTCATTTTGTGTTTCTCCTAAAGGTTTATATTAGTTGGTTCTTCAATTGTCTTGTTCCATAAACACCCAGAGTTTCGATTCAACATCAAAGCGCAGCTCATACGTTTTACTACTACCTTTTGATTCCACGACTAGCTCGTACACGTTATCAGTACTTGCATCTAAAGCCCATGAAAGATCTTTTCGTCCTTCAATGTCCATCTTAGATTCAGCAGAGCTGCCGCTATCTAAGTAGAGATTGCCATCTTGAACAGAGATCTGACTTGGACTTGTTGTATATAAGCTAAAGTTCAGCAGTAGAATTTCAAGGTCATCGTCGATTATGGTCATGCGTTTAGCGGCCATGATTTCAACTTTTACTTCACCTTCAATCGTGGTCCCGTTCATGATCAAATGAAATGGAGCTTCTTGATGACTAAACAGATAGATGCCAAGAATTAGCAAGACAGATGCCGCAGCCATAGTTAAAACAAGTGGTTTTAATCTAAGCCTTGAGTTTCTTGTTTGTTTGGCGTTTGAATGTCTTGATTCTTGTTTTGCATGGTAGGTTGATACGATACGTGTTTTAAGTGTATCTGGGGCGGTGATCTTTTTGTATTGATCCACATCTTTTTTGTCAAACATACAAGTCCTCTTTCTTGATTTTTTCTTTTAACATCTTTCTGCCGCGGTTCAGGCGCATCTTGCAAGCCGATTGACTAATGTTTAAGATGCTTGCCACTTCCTTGATAGAGTAACCTTCTAAGTAGTGCAGTAAGATGACTGTTTTGATCTTGTCAGGCAAGCTATTATTCTTATCTAAGATCTGCTTAAGCATAGGAGATGGTGGTTCATCTGCTTTTACTTCTGCAATCTCGTCAAAGGATATCCATTGTTGCCTATTGGATCGTCTTAACGCATCGGTTGAGCAATTGATGCATACTCGAATAAGCCAGGCGCGTTCATGCTCGTGATCCTTTAGTTTATGGCAATAGTCCATATACTTAATAAACACGTCATGTACGACATCCTCAGCATCCTCTTTATGGTGCACGCGAGATAAGGCCAATCGATACAGCATGCTAGCATACCTATCATAAGCTGTTTCAAAAGCCGTTTCGCTATTTTGGAATGCTTCCAATCGTTGTACCTCCTACTAATAGAACGTTTCAAGTTGGCAAAAGGTCACATTTCATTTATTCATCTTTAGGGTATCATGAAATGAGATTGTAATTAGCAGGAGAAATAAAATGAAGCAAGTATTTGAACCATTCAAGATAAAGAACTTAGAAATGAAAAACCGCATCGTCATGGCACCGATGTGTATGTATAGCAGTGATGGTACAGGAAACGTTTTAGACTTCCACCGTGTCCACTATGGCACAAGAGCTGTAGGTGGTACAGCCCTCATTATTCAAGAGGCAACTGCAGTCACACCAAATGGACGCATCTCAAGCGATGACTTAGGCATCTGGCAAGATGAGCATATCGAAGGATTAAGTGACATTGTCCGCTTGATTCATGCAGGTGGTGCCTTAGCAGGTATACAATTAGCTCATGCAGGTAGAAAGTGTGAAGCACAAGGTGAAAGAACCGTTGCGCCAAGCAGTATTGAGTTTAGCCCTGACTATCCCATCCCTCATGCACTCACAACAAATGAGATCAAAGAGCTGGTAGCAGCCTTCGGACAAGCCGCTAGGCGTGCAAGACTTGCTGGCTATGACACACTAGAAATCCATGGCGCTCATGGTTACTTAATCCATGAATTCTTGTCTCCGTTATCAAACCACCGTACAGATGAATATGGTGGAAGTCCAGAAAACTTCTTACGTTTCTTAGATGAAGTAGTAGAGGCCATACGGGCTGAATGGCCAATGGATAAAGCACTCATCTTGAGATTATCTGCATCAGACTATCTAGAAGGTGGATTAGGCATAGAAGAGACCATTCGCATCGTAAACCATGTGAAGGATCGA
Organism: uncultured Oscillospiraceae bacterium; assembly: GCA_964468675.1. Taxonomy (GTDB): domain Bacteria; phylum Bacillota; class Clostridia; order Saccharofermentanales; family Fastidiosipilaceae; genus CAYXVJ01. Next base: position 637 of record CAYXVJ010000066.1, on the reverse strand, counting down.
GTTGATTTGATTCATCTGAGTAGTGGAGGGCTTGTATCCGCTCCTATACATGTATTCCCAGGCTATCAAGTACGCTTTGCAGAAGCAGTCAAAAGAGAATGTGATGTACCAACCATTGCTGTAGGCCTAATTACTGACTTATCTCAAGCTGAAGAAATTTTATGTAATGATAGGGCAGACCTGATTGCTCTAGGTCGTATCCTACTAAGAGATCCCTATTGGCCAATCCGGCAGATGGCAAAGATTGATAGAAAGTCTGTTCCTTGGCAGTATGAACGCGGGTTTTAAAAGATGGATGTCGATATCTTGCCACTAAATAAAAAAGATTTTAAGATTGCTCGCAGCTTTGCTATAGAAGGTATGCATCTATCTTGGTATACCAGCAATAAATTGGAGTTGTATTTATACACCTTTTATTTTTGGAGTCTTGAAATATCTCGTGCGACTAGGGCGCTAGGTGCATATATGGGCAACAGATGTGTCGGAGTACTTTTAGTAGACATAAAGGATGAAGAAAAGCTCTATCCATTTATCTGGTATCGTATATACATTAAGCTAGCGGAGTTTGTCTTAAATCGTTTCTTTGAACCTCTCATGGCTAAAGCCACGAGATTCTTGGGTAGTCCGCTCTACTGAG
>CAYXVJ010000065.1:0-11369 GCA_964468675.1 uncultured Oscillospiraceae bacterium | reverse complement strand
CTTGGTAGAGAAGTAGGCTATCAGCTAGCCGGTCGAGACAACAAACTAGCACTAGTACTAGTAGCTTTCGTTTTAGGTTTTGTGACCATCCTTGCAGAGCCAGCCGTCCATGTCTTAACCCATCAAATTGAAGAAGTCACTAGTGGTTATGTTAAAAGGCGAGCGGTCATGATCTCACTTACGATTGGTGTTGGAGCTGCAGTTGCCATGTCCATGATCAGGGTACTTGTCCCTGGATTAAAGCTTTGGCACTTTTTGTTGCCAGGTTACATCATCGCCATTGGCTTGATGTATATCGTGCCTAAAATATTTATTGGCATGGCTTTTGATTCAGGAGGTGTGGCATCAGGCCCAATGAGCGCAGCGTTCATCTTAGCCTTTGCGCAAGGGGCAGCCGATCAGGTAGCCCATGCAGATGTTTTAATTGACGGCTTTGGTATCATCGCCATGATCGCTATGACACCGGTCATTGCCTTACAACTCATGGGCATGGTCTATAAAATCCGTGCGAATACAAAAAATAAGGGAGGGCAGATAGATGCCTGAATGGATCAAGGATTTAAAAGAGCCCGTACTCATTACAGTCATTGTGAATCATGGTCTGGGTAGCAAGGTCTTAAAAGTGGCTCGTCAAAATGGCGCTACAGGTGGCACCATCTACTTTGGACACGGCACTGTTCCCAATAAAATCCTACAATTCTTTGGCTGGGATCAAACAGATAAGGAGATTGTTTTCATTGCTGCTAGTTTTGAGAAAAGTGAAGCGGTTATCTTAGCCTTGGACAAAGTCTTCCAATTCGAAAAAGCCAATCATGGGATTTTATTTACTAAACACATTGATATTGTAAGAAGCCTTGTCTTTTCGTATCACACGAAAGCATTTGAAGATGTGGCAAAAATAAAAAGGAGAACGAACATGTATCACGAAATTACCATTATCGTACCAAGGGGACAAGGAGATTTGGTCGTTGAAGCTGCAAGGCTTGCAGGTGCAAAAGGTGCAACATTGATCAATGGTCGTGGTGCAGGCACTAGAGATACAGAGAAAATCTTAGGTGAAGATATTGAGCCAGAAAAAGAAATTGTGATGATGCTCGTTAAAAATGAGATTGTTGACCCTATCATTGAAAGCGTACAAGAACGTTTAGGCATAAGCGAACACGGCCATGGCATCATCTATGCACAGCCAGTGAGTAAGGTACATGGCATTCCAGAATAAGTACCCCAAACGATCTCGCTGATAAACAAAAGCCATCTTCTAGCATATACAGTCCGTACTAGAAGATGGCTTTTCTTTTGTTCTTTTAGGAATTAAAGTTTACTTATTCGCCCATTTTTCAGCCATGTCACCGGCTACAGGTAATTTCACTTTCTTTCCGTTATAAGCTTGTATCATCATGTAAACGATAAAGGCCAATTGGATAAGCCAGATGATGGTAGATATACCTGAGAAAGCCCACCATAAACGCCATAGTCCAATTCTAAGGATAGATAAGAGAATATTGACGACTACAAGTGCACCACTAACGATGATCGATTGAGCGGCATTGAAGCGTACTATTGGACGCTTATCTCCAAAGTAGAAGATCAAGCCTGTAATCCAACCGAAAAGATAGCTGAGCATACTTGCCATATTGGCTTGCATACCACCTAGAGCACCTGGCTCAGCTGGCGCTTGATATGCTTGTTGCTGATAAGGCTGTCCTTGTTGTGGCTGGCCATAAGGTTGTTGTGGCGAACCTTGCTGGTATGGTTGCTGTGGTTGTTGGAACTGTTGCTGCGGCTGTTGGTACTGCTGCTGTGGCTGCTGGTACGGCTGCTGTGGCTGCTGGAACTGTTGCTGTGGTTGCTGGAACTGTTGCTGTGATTGCTGGTATGGCTGTTGCGGCTGTGCATAGGGCTGCTGTGCATTTGCTTGTTGAGGCTGGTTAAAGGGTTGTTGCTGTGCCTCTTTTGCGGCATCACGATTGACTTCTGGATTCTCACCATTGTTCATGAATTCGTTATCTTGTGTCATAGATCGTACCTCCTCCTTAATTAACTTACTCCATATACTGTAGTGTATGCCATAAAACTCAAGCTTTAAACCATAAATGTGACACTTTTCATTCTATTTTTGAACGAATATCAAGATTCGTTCATTAAGACCACGGTTATAGCACGTGTTTATGCTATAACATCAGGAATCAAGGAGAGTTGTAAGATGAAAGAGATGAATTGGAAAGCTGATTTAAAGGCTGCAATAGTAAGAACGTGGCCTGTTGTATTTGCATATATATTTATGGCTATAGCGTTTGGTCTGTCCTTAGGTCAAGTGGGTTTTGGTCCGAAATGGGCAGTATTATTTTCTATTTTCGTGTATGCAGGCTCACTGCAGTTTGCCATGGTAGGCTTCTTAGCAGCTGGTACTGCTTTAAGCACTGCTGCAATTTTATCTTTGTTTTTAAATGCTAGGCACATGTTTTATGGCATCTCATTTATGGATCGTTTTAAGCAAAATAAAAAGCTATTCCCTTACATGGTTTTTAGCTTAACAGATGAAACCTATTCGGTTCTCTTAGCAGAAGACTGGCCTTTACATATCAATGAAGCAAGAGCGGATTTCTTTACGTCCCTCTTGAACCACTTATCTTGGATTTTAGGCTCCCTCATTGGAGCAGTTGCTGGTAGTTTAATACCTTTTGATTTTGCTGGCGTCGAATTCTCTATGACTGCTTTATTTCTAGTCATATTCTTAAACCAATGGCAGGCTACAAAAGACCATTTTCCTGCTATCTGTGGCCTTGTTTCAGCCATCTTTTTCTTGATTGTATTAGGGGCTGATAACTTTGTATTACCATCGCTGATTGTTACCGTACTAATCGTGATGATCTTCCATAGAAAGGAGAAGGTCCATGTCTAATGAATACGCTATTGCTTTAGGCATCATTGCCATGTTAGCTACCATATTAACCAGAGCACTTCCCTTTCTTCTTTTCAGTGGTAAGAGGAAGATGCCAGAAGCCTTACATGCATTAGGCCGTGTCTTACCACCTGCCATGATTGGCACACTAGTGGTCTATTGTGTGCGCAATACAAAATGGACGAATCCTAGTAGCGTGCTCACCGAACTCATCAGTGTTATTGTTGTCATTACCCTACATTTATGGAAGAAAAATACGGTGCTCAGTATTGTTTCTGGCACCGTCTGTTATATGGTTTTAATGCGCGTCTTGTAATCAGTAGCCTTCTTGTTTGCGCTCCTTACGAAGCAAGTAACGTTTATGACCCATCTCAAACTCTTCTTTTGCTTGGACGGTATTTAGCTCTAAGCCAGGTACTGTTAAAGGTTTACCATCGTCATCGATGGCAACCATGACAAAAAAACCTCTAGTGATGGGTATGCGAGTACCCGAACGATCTTCTGTGTAGTTGTCGACACGAATCTCCATGGAGCTACGGCCTACATAAGTGATTCTTGCTTCTAAGACAACTAAATCATTTAGTTTAGCTGGCCCTACAAATGTTGCCTGATCGATACAGGCTGTAGTGACCTCAGTCCCTGAATGGCGCCTTGCTACGATACCTGCAAGTTCATCCATCCAAGCAAGTAAGGTACCACCAAAGAGACGACCATAGTGGTTGATATGTTGAGGACGAATGAAATAGGATTGCTCTGCTCTGGAGTCACTTACTTTACGAGTTGGTCTGTCTTGCATCTTTGCCTCATCTATTCTTTTGATTCATGTGAATCATCATTGTTTAATACGTCTTCTACATCAATCGCTTCCGTCATACGCCTCTTCTCTGCTTCCTCTTCACGCATCTTTTTGACACGCCACAGATTCAAGCGCGTTGAAACAATGACGATTACAATCAGTTCCAGGATGAAGATCGGTACAGGACCAATTCGTTCCGGTAAATACATGGCTAGGACAAGACTAGATCCCCACATTAATATTTGCACGACTTCAGGCATGGTAGACATGCCTTGTCTCGATATCGTTCTGGATCTAAAAAATAAATACAAGAGCGCAATGGCTGTCACCACCAATTGAAACATTCTATAGTCGGTCTGAGCCATTGATGTATTGAACAGTAAGGCTGCAAGATTATCGATCATATGTATACCTCTTCTAAGCTTCTTTCCACCATTGTAAAAGAAAATTGGATCGATTGCGAATCAATAGTCGCAAGGTCGATCCAATTTTCTCTTATCTGATCTCTTAAATAAGAGCCGCTGATAATAAGCGGTGTGTATCAAGTATGTTTACTCAATAACGATTGCTTCAGTTGGGCAAGCATCCTTCGCTTCGACAGCACTCTCTTCCAAGTCGGCTGTTACTTCGCCAATGACTTCAGCAATGCCATCATCGTTCATCTGGAACACTTCTGGACAGATGGACTCGCACATGCCACAACCAATACACAGATCTTCAACAACTACAGCTTTCATAACTTACTTTCCTCTCTTTCTCTATTCGGTTTTAATTATAAACTAAAACTGACATAATATTATCATTAATGAAAAAACATGTCCAAAATTGATCGTTCTATATCAAAGATGCGATCACTGGTACATTCTTACTTAGTGATCACAAGCTCCGGTCACGCTAAACTCGATCTCATCGTTAAAGAAGGCACGTAACTGCTCATCTACTTCGCCTTTTGCTCCACCATATGCAGTCACACCCAAGTCTGCTAATAAACTGACCGCAGTATTACACATGCCGCCACCTAATAAAACGTCTACCTTGGATTCTGCTAAGAATGCAAAGAGTGCATCGCGTCCACCTGCTGGTGCATCTACAAGTGTTGATGCCAGCACTTCCTTGTTCTCTATTTCATAAATCTTAAAGGCTTTTGTTGAACCTAAATGACCTTCAACTTGTCCATTGTCGTATGGAATGGCTAATTTCATCCGTTTGACCTCCACTATATAACTTGTTAAAAAGATTTTACAGATATAGAAGGTCAAAATCAGTAGCCGAGGCAACTCTACATCGTTATAATGGTTCTAAGATTGAGGTGAATTGTGACACAGATAAAAGAATGGTTGATTCAATTTGAAGAATATGCGGTGCAAGCTGAGTGGTTAAGGTCCGCGAAATCTTTAGCCATTGCTCTAGCACTCCTATTAGCAGCTCTCATTTTAAGAAGAGGTATTGCAAGCCTAATGATGCGACTAATCAGCAGAGTTAGACGTGAACATGAAGCGTTAAGAGATGAGTGGCGCAAGCGCTTGTCAGGTCCACTAGCAAGCGTCATTTTGGCCTTAGCGGTCATGGCTGGTACACAGCTTGTGTTTACTGATGGCACTGTTTCTACCTTCTTGAATCAAATCACAAGATCTTTATTTTACATCGCCTTATTCCACTTCCTCTATTGTGTGGTAGGCCTTGTTCGAGTAGACCTTGAATTTGTGATCGAAAAGCGTGGACGAAAAGTAGATTTAACAGCACTATCTTATATTTCTACAACAATCAAAGTATTAATCGTAGCACTAGGCGCTTTGGCCGTCTTATCCAATTGGGTCGACAACGTGTCAGCACTCGTTGCGTCAATTGGTATTGGTGGTTTAATCGTTGCGCTAGCCGCCCAAGATACTGCATCGAACATCTTTGCAAGTATTGCTGTATTACTCGACAAGCCCTTTTCTGTCGGCGACTGGGTTAATATTGAAGGTGCTGAAGGCAGTGTAGAAAAGATTGGTTTGAGAAGTACGCATATCAGGCGTGCGGATCGTTCACTCGTTGCCTTGCCTAATTCTACAGTAGCAAACTCCATGATCAGTAACATGACACAGCGTACCTTACGTCTTGTCAACTTCAGTATCGAGCCCGATAAAGCCACTAGCAGTAAGGACATTGTCTTACTATTAGAAGATATAAGAACAATCTTAAGTGAGACAGACGGGGTTGAAGAAGAAGGGCAAATCGTCCGTTTCGATCGATTGGAGAACAATGGCTTGGCCATACTCATCCGCTTCCTAACCGAGAACAATTACGCTCGTATGCTTGAGGTTAGAGAGCAAGTAAACATTAGGATTTTACAGCGACTGGAACTAAGGCAAATCCGCCTTGCTTCCACTGCAGTCACTGTGTACAACAAGGGAGGTACAAGTAATGAAACAACAGATTTGGGCTCATAGGGGCTCAAGCAAGAAGGAAGCGGAGAATACCATGGCCGCCTTCCACCAGGCATTAGCAGATAAGGCCGATGGCATTGAAATTGATGTCCAGCTTACAAAAGATGGACAAGTAGTCGTCATACACGATGAATTTTTACATCGTCTAACTGGTGAGCAAGGCTTGGTCCATGAATGGACATATGACGACTTAAGTAAACTAGATGCTGCATGGCATCGCAAAGACATACAGGAAGTCCACCGTATCCCGTTGCTATCTGAAGTCTTGGATTTCTTAATGGAAACAGACCTTGTTTTGAACATTGAGCTTAAGAATTCAACCTATTTGCAGCCTGGATTAGAAGACGAAGTACTAAAACTTGTACGCGAAAGAAAACTTGAAAAGCAAATTGTTTACTCTAGTTTTAACCACTACAGCATGAAGTATATGCTTGATATGGATTGTGGATCGGACATAGGTTTACTCTACAGTGAGATGATCGTTAAGCCTTGGGATTACGCTAAATCTCTAGGTGTGCAAGCAATCCATCCCTTATTTACGAACTTACAAATAAAGGATTTTATCAAAGATGCAAGTAATGCCGGCATCAAAGTTCATGCATGGACGATTGATCAAGCAGAATACATCAGTATGGCACTCCAAATGAATACAGATGCCATTATCACGAACGTACCCGATCTAGCTGTTGCTATTAGGAGAATTGACGATGTCAGACGGTTTAAATGTAAAGACGACTGAAACAGTATCCACATCCAAAAGGATGAATTTGGATTACAAGCGCACCTTTTTAATCGGCTTTGGTTTTCTAGCGTCAAGCTTAGCCTGGTCACTGTACAACTCCTTTATTCCATTGATGCTCCGTGATCGCTTTGCTTTAGCGTCAACGGTTGTTGGTGCGATTATGACCATTGATAACTTCTTTGGCATCATCTTCCAGCCTGCTGTCGGTGTCTTAAGTGATAAGACCAATACAAGAATTGGTAAACGCATGCCGTGGATTCTAATCGGCTTGCCACTTTGTGCCGTCTTCTTTGCCTTAATCCCGCATATGAGCACCTTGGCTACGATGATGACATGCATCATCGCCTTCAACTTGATTATGTCCTTATGGCGCTCCCCTGTTATCGCCCTCATGCCAGATGTAACCCCTAAACCACTTCGCAGTAAAGCCAACGGCATCATCAACCTCATGGGTGGATTGGGCTCCATCGTAGCATTCCTTGTTGGCGGCCGCTTAGCTGATATGAACGAAAAGAGCACCTATCCTTTCTTGATGGGTTCTATCGTTATGGTAGTATCCTTAATTACTTTATTGCTCTTCGTCCGTGAACCCGCAGGTCTTCGCTTCCGTCGTGAGCGAAACATGCAAATGAGTGAGCGCAGCCAAGAGACACTTAAGTACTATGATGCACTCGAAGAGCAAGCAGAGGCCTTGGAAGCAAAAGAGGAAGAATCAGCAGGCAAGCGCACCGTTAAGAGCTTCTTATCCCTAAGCCGTGGTGAAAAAATAAGCCTTGTGGCTCTCTTAGTTGCAATCTTCTTTTGGTTTGCAGGCTTCAATGCAGTTGAAACATTCTTCACTTCTTATGCCACAGCAGAACTCGGTATGTCAGATGGTGGAGCAGCCCAAATGCTCACAGCCTTCTCACTTGCTTTCTTACTCTTTGCCTTACCTTCAGGTATCTTGGCTGAGAAGTTTGGCCGCAAGCGCATGATAACCATTGGCTTGATTGGCATCATCGTGATGTTTATCCCCATGCTCTTCATCCAAAACACCTTGATTTTAATCTTCTTACTCGTTGGTGGTGGACTATTTTGGGCTTGTATCAACATTAACTCACTGCCAATGGTCGTTGAATTGGCAACGAAAGAGTCGATCGGTAGCTTTACAGGCTACTACTATTTCTTCTCCTTCTCTGCTGCTATAGCAAGTCCTATCCTCTTTGGTTGGGTACATGACTTAACAAAGGACTATTCCGTTCTATTTGTTTACTCTGTTATTGCCTTCGTCATCTCACTAATCAGTATGTTTTTCGTCAGACACGGCGACAATTTGAGCTTATCTAGACAACACGATAAGGATGCTGCCTAGTCCTAAGCAGCCTTATGATAAAATAGGCGTATGCAGAAGCTAGTTTGTCCGGTCAATGATACTTTTGTTGAACCGGATAAACAGCTGATGGAGGTACGAGAATGGACATCAATACTGAATTAGCATTCCTAGATCAAATCCAAGCCTTGATCAGGAGCCGTTCCAGTGAACTAGATCGCCGCATGACAAACAGGCGTAATATTGACCGTGAACTAGCAGAACAAATCTATAGCGAAGGCTTGATCGAACGCGATGAAGCAGTCGCTGAATTGGCAAACTTAAATAACGAAATGGCGCAAAACCAGCAACAGTATCGTTCGGAGCATCAAGAACGTACTGCACTAAAACGCCTCTTGAATTCTCCTTATTTCGCTGGTATTTCTTTTAGCTTTAGCGGCGAAGAAGTCGATAGCGAAACATTTAGGCTAGGCCTAATGGGCTTATCCGATCCTGAAGACTTAAGCCCGCTTATTATCGATTGGCGTTCTCCAATCGCATCTTTATTCTATGAATACAACAGAGGCCAGGCCTCATATCAAAGCCCTACAGGGTACATAGAAGGGCTCTTAACGGAAAAGAAGCAAGTCGTCATCCGTGATGGTGAACTTTTACGTTTATTTGATACCGATGAAGAAGTACAAGATGAGATCTTACAATCCATCTTAAGTGAATCCTCATCTCAATACATGCACAATATTGTGGCTACCTTACAGCGAGATCAAAACCGCTTGATTCGTGTGAACCCAAAAGCTAGCTTATTGATTCAAGGTGCTGCAGGTTCAGGTAAGACGAGCATCGCCATGCACAGGGCTGCCTTCTTACTATATAAAGACCCCAAATTAAAGGCTGTAAACATCCTCTTACTGACACCTAACGAGCAACTAGCCGACTACGTGTCTGAAGTCTTACCAGACCTTGGAGAGGAGAATGCAAGGCAGCAGTTATGGATTGATCCATTAGTAGAAGAGATCGCCACGAAAGAAGCTAGATTCTCAAACGTGCGCGTCCAAACAAGCAGCTTAGAGAAACGTGTAGCAGCTGGAAGCTTCTCCTTAATAGATGCCTTAGAGGCTTTTATCAAAGAAGATGAAAAGCAAATCTTTAGGCCATGGACCATCGATGTCGGTGACTATCAGATACCAGAAGATGTGATTTGGAACTTGTATAGCGATAACTATGCGAATTACCCACCCATGCACAGAGCTCGCTTGATGATCGATAACCTGAGGGATTATGTCATCAAAAGTTCGAACGACCGTGGTCGCAACTTCGGTCAAGCAAGAGGTGAGATCGAATCCGAACTAGCATCCATGTACGAAGCAAACACCATACTTGAGTTTACATTGCGCTTCACAGATTGGTTAAAAACAAAAGATGAGTGGGCAAGCCTCTACCAAGGACCTGCAATAAGAGAAGATGACTTGCAATTCTTTGATGAAGTTGACATCACAATCTTTGCCTTTTTAAAAATCTTTTACTATGGCAGTGAGCTCGATTGGCAAATCAAACATCTTATTTTAGATGAGATGCAAGACGTCTTCCCACTGGCTCACCGTGTCTTGCAATTAATCTTCCCTTGTCCTAAGACTGTGCTTGGTGATGTAAATCAGGCCATACACTTCCCCTTAGAAGAAGATTACCTCGATCAGTTAACAAGCCTTTATAAGCAAGTGGACAGCAAATTAGAGGTCGCAAATCTACTACAAGCCTACAGGTCAACGTATGAGATCAATGAATTTAGTAAAGAACTACTAGGCTTAACAGATGTCATCTCTTTTGACCGTCATGGCGACAAAGTTGACATCATTGTTCCTGAAACATTAGATCCTAAAGGAGTAGTCTCTCTAGGCGATGTCTACCGTAGCTTAAAAGAGCAAATCCATCAATTAAGCATAGATCACTGGAAGAATTGTGCCGTCATATGCCGCGATGAAGCAAGCGTAATCTTATTAGAAGACCAAATGCCAGAACAAAATAGTTTTGGACCCAACTGGCGCTTATTGACCTTAAGTGAAGCCAAGGGCTTAGAGTTCGATGCCGTTATCGTTGTTAATCTTGATGGTGTCGATGACCTTGGTGAAGATGAATGGGCAGACGATATAAAGATCAAGGAGCATAGCCGCAAAGTGCGCTGGTACGTTGCCGCAACAAGAGCTCTACATAAACTTGTCATTATTCTTCAAAATGATGTGCCATCCTTTTTACCGCAAGAGTAAGAATTATACTTTTGCATAGATGGAAGACGCCCGACTTTCTTACCTGAAAAGTCGGGCGTTTACTTTATACATATTGCAAGATCTAAGTTGATCTTTAAGTTTTAAATCGCTGATACTATATAACAGCTATTTACTGTGTGGGTACTGCTGAAAAGATCTCTCCTACCCTATTTTCAACATCAATCAAATGATTGTATTGTAAGATCTCGTATTGATTGAGCAGTTCCAATATCTTTGGATCATCAGGCATCTCTTCGTCAAAGAAATACGTAGATCCGTCTTTCGAAATAAAGTACTCAGCATTAATAACAGGTATCTCCTCTTGTAAGTCATTTAAGAACTGTAGGTATGGAGATGTTTGAATGCCAGCCGCATCTAAAAGATCACCTGCTAAGTAATTCAAGCTTGTTGTCTGGCCAACTTGGCTATCTATATCAAAGTTTGCCCAGATGAAGTACGGCACAATATAACGAGCAGTTGGGTCAACATTGTAGCTATCCATTCCTTCTAAAGCACTTACCGTACTGTTATTCGGTTGATGGTCGCCAAAGAATAAGACAATGGTCTCTTCATCTTTTGCTTTTAGTTCGTTTAAGAACTGCTCTAATGCCCGATCCGTCTCTTTTATGAGCTCAAGGTAATGCTCGACCCATGGGTAATTGCCGTCGTTTAAGATCTCCATACTGACGGGGAAATCATCGTAGCGCTTGGAGTACCCGCCATGGTTTTGCATGGATACGGTAAAGATAAAGCTCGGTGTATCTTCAGGTGCACGATCCAATTCGTATAAAATCTCATTGAACAAGGCTTCATCGCTAACATAGTTTCTGATGCGCTGTTGATGCTTGAAATCCGGTAAGAATTTAATGACATCAAAGCCCATGTAAGGATATACTACATCTCTCTCCCAACCAGAGGCGTGATACGGATGCA
>CAYXVJ010000064.1:0-11566 GCA_964468675.1 uncultured Oscillospiraceae bacterium | reverse complement strand
CAATGCAATACAGCACCTTTTCTCCTTATGGGCAAGAAAAAAGGTGCTGGTATACGCAGATTTATCAGTAGTATATTGTTAAGGTTTAAAACGCTGCCTTTTGTAGTAGCCCCTATTTACAATCGGTCATATAAAGTGTTGACCTATCATAGGAGATGCAAGAAGGATTCCAACAACGTTATCAACTGTCGGAATCACAACACTGAAAGTTGAGTGCATGTTTCCTTTTACCACAGTTGAGTACAGTCTAATTGCCATATAGGCTTATTCATAAATTTGATAGACAGTAGCTCCATTCATATCCGAGAACTCACCTGCGATTAAGAAGCTATCTTTAAAGTATGCTTCATTTAGTTCAAAGTCTGGATTGCTACGTAACTCGTCCGTTACTATCGCGTATTTAATATTGTGTTCCATGCAGTACTCGACCATTAACCTTGGATCGGTGAAGTCACCTGCGTATAGCCTCATTACATCAAGTTCACGGCTTGTTGTGTCATGGCCTGCAGACCAGGCATAGTAGGAGTGTCCGTACCAGGCTTTTCTTCCTGTTAAAAAGAAGGGATGGTAATGCCATGGAGGGGTTAAGAAGACATCGGTTGGTGAGGTATCTTCTAAGATCCAGCTTTGGAAGTTTGATGTTTCTGGTATCCAAAATAGATGCTTGTTCTTATTCTTATAGGTGAGTAAGTCTACCCAGCCTGTGAGGGTGAGGACTAAGGCTAGGATACTAGCAACGATCTTACCTACGGGTAGAGTAGTTTCAAACTTTACTCTCCAAAACCTTAAAATGAGATCTGTCAGTAAAATACCAGCTAAGATCTGGCTCATCATGATGTATTTGTGGTTGACCGTGACATCTGGTGTCAGTGATACGGTTAAGGCAAATATGAGGGGTAGAATCATGGCAGATGAGAGTATCTTCTTCTTAGAGCTTGCTTGCATAAACGGCAATATTATGAGGGCAGGGAACGATAAGCCTAGTAACTCCCATAAGTAGCCTATTACTCCAAAGATACTCTTATTAGGCGCAATGAAGCCCCACTGGAATTGAATAGATAATCCATCTCCGTTAGAGCCTGAGAAGAGCTTACTATATATAAGAGCCATTGTTAAAGCTACTACAGCTGTAAAAAGATAAGCTAGTTTATCACGGCTAAAGACAGCCATGAAAGCCAATATCAAGAGTATGGCTACGGTAACAGAGCCATGCCAGTAAGGCATGCAAAAGAATAAGATGAAGGCAGGGATATATTGTTTTATATCCTGGATTAGCCAAGCTTCCTTTTGTATCCATGTCTTTATTGTAGCTTTCTTTAAACTTGGAACAAATAGGAGCAAGAGGATTAAGCCTGCAGCAAAGACAAAGAGTAGATGCCTTTGATTGGCGTAGACATTTAAATTCCATAAGCCCCAATCGTCATTAGGTCCTCGTCCAATAAATATGTTGTTGTTCTTGATATAAGTGAAGATACCTACACCTGACTCTCTTGCAAGACTAGGTACTGATCCTAGCCAATGCCAGATTGCATTGGAACTGCGTAAATAAACAAAGAGTGGTGCAATTAGGAAGGCTGCATCTCTTCTCGTCCATTTGACTGCAACGCTACCTAAGACAATCGAGAAGGAGAGCATACCCAGTGCGGATGGTAAGTTTATTGCAGCTGCAAGGTCTAGACCTAGATAACGGAAGTTTGCTGCTAAAAAGAAGAAGAAGAAATGGTATTGGATACCATCACCTGCAAAGTGAGGGTACTCTGTGGGGTAGTTTCTGCCCCTTGCAAAACTTTCAACGACAGCAGTATGTGGTGCGAAATCTGAGAAGACAGAGAAACCTGCACCTAAGTTTTGATTGTCGGAGCGCAAGACAAAGCCTGTTAGTAGCCAAGTAAAGACTGTAAAAACCAGGATGGATACAAGGTAGAATATGGATCTTCTTATTTGATTCTTATCTTGTACTTTATCTTTAATGCTTAGAACCCGATCTTGAAAATTGAGCTTAAGTGGCTTTTTTATGAGGAAATAGAATATTAAGGCTAGGACAATAATTCCAGTTGTAATATTGGATGCGAGGAGTGGATTGATTCTTGTAGGTAAGAGCTTGGCCCAGAGTTGAGTCGTGAAGTATAAAAGTGTTGTGACTGGGATGATGCCGAGCATAAAGTCTGTGACAAGTTTTAAGAGTCCTGGTGAGGTTTTACCTACAAGACTGTGTTCTTCTAAGTATGTATAGCGAAGGCAAAAGCCTAAAAGGCTTGAAAGTAAAATATATAGTGTGACCAACATGATTTATACACTCTCTTCGTGTGTTTTGTTTTTGGATGACAGATTTTTATTGTCTCTTGAAATGATATAGCGTGGCCTACCCTTTACTTCATCGTAGATATTGGCTATGTATTTACCGATGAGTGCTAGTGCGATCATGAGGGAGCCACCGATGACGAGTAAGAGTAATATGACGGTGGTGAATCCTTCAACAGCTGTGCCTCTAGCAAAGTTAACAAGCGTTTGAATGCCCAAGATGATGGCACCTAACCAGAATATGGCACCCATAATGACGATGATGTGCAGTGGGGCGGAGGAGAAGGTGGTTAAGGCATTCACGGACAATCTAAATAAACTCATGAAGCTCCACTTGCTTGTTCCATGCATGCGGTCAGCTACTTCGAACTCTAATGTTACCCGCTTATAACCAAGCCATGCTGAAAGGCCTCTAAAGAATGTATTGTATTCGCCGAGTTCCTTCCAGGCATCAATGACTCTTCTATCGAGTAGTTTGAAATCAGAGGCATCTTTTAAGTCGTATTTGGTTAATTTCTTAAAAAAATTATAAAAGGTATTGGCTGTCCATCTGCCAAGTCTACTTTCTTTTTGACGTTCTTTTTTTACACCATCAACCACTTCATAACCGTCTTGCCAAAGACTTAGCATCTCTGGGATGTATTGTGGTGGATGCTGCAGGTCGCCGTCCATTAGGACAGCACAGTCACCCTTCGCATGGTCAAGGCCTGCACAAATGGCAGCTTCCTTACCAAAGTTACGTGAGAACCCTAATATATGAAGTCTAGAGTCCTCTAAGGCTGCTTCTTGCATACGTAGCCAGGTAGAGTCTTTAGATCCGTCATCGATCAAGATTAATTCAAAATCAATCTCAGGGATACCTTCTAGAACAGACCTTGTTACTTGAACGGTTTCAAGTACTTGTTCTTCTTCATTATAAAAAGGAATGATGACAGATAGCAGCATATTAAATCTCCAAGGTTTTCCCATATTTTACCATATTGCGCACAAGGGCGAATATTTAAGCCCCACTTAATATGCTCTTAACATTGGGCTTTTAGAATGGCAATGAATACAAGAAAGTATTGATTAAAAAGAAATCATGTGGAGGAAAGACATGAAGAGAAAATTATTGAAATTTGGTGGTACATTCATGGCTCTGGCCATGTCAGTCGTATTACTTGCAAGCTGTGGAAGCAGCAGCGATACAACAGATGCTCCTACAGATGCGCCAACAAACGCACCTACGGATGCTCCTGGCACTGATGAAGGTGGAGCCATTAACGTATGGACACGTGATAGCGCATCAGGTACAAGAGGTGCATTCGAAGAAATCGTTGGCTTTGAAGGTGAATTAACTGGTGATGCTACCGAGACTTCTGGTAACGGTGACATGGCATCAAAAGTTGGTAATGACCAATACGGTATTGGTTATGTATCCCTTACAACAGACTTCGAAGCAAACAACCTCAAGAAAGTAAACTTAAATGGTGTTGAGCCAACTGAAGAAAACACACTCTCTGGCGACTACGAAGTCAGCCGTCCATTTAACTTTGTAACCCGTGCTGAAGATGACTTCTCAAGCGACGAGATTAAAGAGTTAACAGCAGCATTCGTTGATTTCTTAACCAACTCAGTTGAAGGTTTAGAAGCAGTTTACATGGCAGGTGGTATCGTTAATCCTGATGAGGGTACAAGCTGGGATGAGCTAAAAGCAAACCACCCAATTGTTGATCAAGACAACAGCCACTTAACACTTCGTACCTCAGGTTCAACTTCTGTTGAAGCAACCATTCAAGCAGCATTAGAGACATTCCAGCCATTAGCAGGTAACTTTGAATTTGCCATGAACCACACTGGTTCAGGTGACGGCTTTGCGGGCGTCATGGGCGATAAGAAGGATGACACAGGCGGTGCTGAAGTAGGTTTTGCATCACGTGGATTCAAGACAGATGGTAGTGAAGAAGTTGGTGGAGCTATGGCTTCAGGTACATACTGTATGGATGCTGTCGTCGTTGTAGTTAGCAACGATAACCCAGTAACAGACTTAACATTAGACGATGTTGCAGCCATCTTCAAAGGCGAAATCACAGATTGGTCTGACGTAGGCTAAGGAGTTAAATTAAACGATTGAAATCGTACATATTCTAAAGTCAAAATGCTTAGTTGAGGGTGCCCATGCGGCAATCCTCTTCTTTGCGTTTACTAAGTAAGGAGCAAAGCTTATGCAGTCATCTAGATTGTCAGACGGTAAAGGTAAAACCAGACGCCGTATCACCAATCAAATATTCTTGACACTATTCAAAATATGCGGCGGTATTGCAGCGCTAATGATTGTGCTTATCTTTATCTTCATCTTGCAACGCGGCATCCAAGTGTTCTTGCCCGGCTATGAATACGGAAAGATTAGCTTGTGGGATTTCTTAACAGGCATGACGTGGCGTCAAGACCAAGGCATTTATGGAGTAGCCTTTATTGTTGTCAATACCATTACAACTGCAATATTTGCAGGTCTTATATCTTTCCCCATTGCCGTGTTGACAGCACTGTTCATTGTGAAGATCGTACCGAAACGCATTCGACAGATTTTTGTCACCACAGTTGAACTCTTAGCTGCAATCCCATCTGTTGTTTATGGTGTTTTTGCAGCAGGATCGATCACCTCACTGGTTGTACGTATAGCAGGATTTTTTGGCTATACAACAAGAGGCGGTATTTCAGCATTAGCTGTCATATTACTACTTGCGATTATGATATTCCCCACCATTTGTGTCTTAGCCATCACGGCTATTCAAGCCGTAGATAAAAACATCGAATTGGGCTCTTTAGCGTTAGGTGCCTCGCAGACACAGACAAACTTTAAGGTTGTGTTGACGTCTGCTAAATCGGGTATCTTCGCAGGTTTGATTTTAGGTCTAGGCCGTGCTTTCGGTGAAGCGACTGCAGTCTCCATGGTTGCAGGTAATGCCATGAGTGGTCCTACTTGGAACATCTTTGATGCGACCAGGACACTGACGAGTACCATGCTTGCGGGTATGCATGAGACGACAGGCCTTGACTACGATGTTCGCTATTCAGCGGGTATCATATTGATGATCGTTATCTTGTTCACCAACTGGCTGATCCACATCGTCAGAAAGAGGATTGGAGGCGTGACAAATGAGTAAGAAACGAAAAATTGTTGATGCCTTCTTGAACAGTCTGACCTGGCTTGCAGCAGGCACAGCAGTCGTTGTATTAGGCTTAGTTGTAGCCTTTGTCTTTAGACGTGGCTTTGATAGCCTTAGCTGGGACTTAATTCGTGGTAACTACTGGTCAGAGAACATCAACGTTACCTTCGACGATCCATTGCCAGAATCATTTGAAAGGCCAGGAGACTTACCTGAGGACGCACATTTCTCTAATCTTTATGGCATAGCTGTGAGAGATGCCGTTAGTGTACGAAATGAAGCTTTGATGGAAGTGGTGTATATCGCTCCAGATTCAAATTTTAGAGATTTAAGCATTTCTACTAGTGGTGAGGATTTTGGTAAGGCACACTCGATTAGTGAAGATGCATCCATCAGAAAAGTTGAGTATTTTAATGCTGCAGGCGATAAGAAGACTGCAGGCTTAATGCGTAAACAAGATGCCGAAACCTTTGTAGAGATGCTTGATACAGATTCAAAGTCTTTGGCATTGATGTTCTATCAGACAAGTGGTGGTGGCATCTGGGGTTCACTAAAAGCAACCTTAATGTTAATTGGCTTGACCCTAGTTATTGTCTTACCTGTTGGTATTGCAGCCGCGATCTATTTAAATGAGGTAGCTAAGAAGAATAAGATCACCGGATGGATTCGTACATCGATCGAGATGCTCTCTGGTGTTCCGTCGATCATCTTTGGTTTGATGGGATTGACTATGTTGTTCCCGATCACCAAGCTCTTTGGTGCTCAAGGACACAGTATTCTCTTGGGTGCGCTAACAATGTCGGTTGTCTTATTGCCAGTCGTTATCAGGCAGACAGAAGAGGCCTTACGTGTTGTACCGATGGGTATGCGTATGGGTTCTTTAGCCTTAGGCGCTAACCAGACACAGACGATATTTAAAGTCGTCTTACCTAATGCCTTACCTGGTATTTTATCAGCAGCTCTCTTGTCGATGTCTAGAATCATCGGTGAGTCTGCAGCTTTGATCTTTACCATGAGTACGATTATTTCAGATAACCCAAAGGTCTTGGGTGGTGCAACGTCTCTAGCTGTTCAGATTTGGGCCATTATGTCCGCTGATAATCCGAACTTCGAATTGGCATCTGCGATCTCCATCATTATCTTGGTCATCGTCTTGGTGCTCAATGTCACCGTCAAACTAATTACCCACCGTTTGAACCGTAAATGGAATTAAGAAACGAGGAAAAAGATGTTTAAAACAAAGAAATTACATAAAGCAGAAGCGCCAGCAGGCATTCCTTACACAGGTGTGATTACATCTGTTACCGATAGACAAGCGAGCTCAGACTATGAGAGTATTTTTGAATGTACAGATGTTCGTTTAAAGTATGGCGATTTTGAAGCACTAAAAGGTATTAGCATGGATATCCCTGCGAACCAAGTTACGGCCTTTATCGGTCCTTCTGGTTGTGGTAAGTCCACCTTCATTCGCTGCTTCAATCGTATGAATGACTTGATCGATGATGTATCGATTAGTGGCCAGATTAAAATGTATGGTAAGGATATTCAAGATCCATCCGTTGATGTTGTTAAATTAAGAACTGAAGTTGGCATGGTCTTCCAATCTCCAAACCCATTCCCAATGAGTATCTATGACAACATCGCCTATGGCCTTCGTTGCCAAGGTGTGCGTGACAAGCGTATTTTAGATGAAGTTGTTGAAACGAGTTTGAAGCGTGCAGCCCTATGGGACGAGGCCAAAGACATCTTATCAAGAAATGCTTTAAAGCTATCTGGTGGTCAGCAACAACGTCTGTGTATTGCACGTGCCATCGCTTTGGAGCCTGGCGTCATTTTGATGGATGAGCCAACATCAGCTTTAGATCCTATTGCTACAACAAAGATTGAAGACTTGATGAATGACTTAAAGGAACATTACACCATTATTATCGTTACCCACTCCATGCAGCAAGCTGCACGTATCAGTGATAAAACAGCTTTCTTCCTCTTAGGTGAAGTCATTGAATTCTCAGATACGGTACAGATGTTCAACCAACCAGTAGACAAGCGCACCGAAGATTATATAACAGGACGTTTTGGTTAATCGAACAAGTTTCGTAAACGCGAGTATAATAGAGATAGTCGCGGATTTAGGATTTGGAATAGGAGTATAACTATGGCTAGAGAAGCTTTTGATAGAGAGCTTGAGTACCTTTTTAAGAATATTGGTATCTTGGGTAATCAAGTGGAAAAAATAATGGAAGATACCATCAGGGCTTTAAAGACTCGTGATTTGGTGTTGGCAAAAGAAATATACGAGAACGATCCTTTGATCAATGCGGCTCAAAACAACATTGAACAGTTTTGCGTCAATTTGATTGCCCTACAACAGCCCATTGCACGTGACTTAAGAGGCATCACTGCCGTATTAAAGATGCTGACTGATATTGAAAGAACGGCAGATCAATGTGCAGACATCTGCGAGATTATGGCAACGTATCCTGAGTTCGTTAAGGCTGAAACGCCTGCGAATATTCTGCAGATGCTAGAGATCTCAAAAGAAATGTTTGGTGCATCCATCGATGCCTTCATCAGGAAAGATGTAGAACTTGCCAAGCATGTCATCAAGCGTGACGATGAGGTCGATAGTCTCTTTTCAAAGAGCATTTTAGAACTAAGCAACATGATGCAATCGAATCAAAATGCTGTGTCACAAGCAACGGACTATATGTTTGTCGCTAAATATGCTGAGCGTATGGGTGACCATGCAGTGAATATTGCAGAGTGGGCCATCTATGCAGTGACCGGTGAACATAAAAATATGAGCAATAAGATTTTGGGCGATAAGAAGCCCTTAACATAAGGGGGCGTGTATGTCATTAGTTTATATCGTTGATGACGAAGCGAATATCAGGCAATTAGCCGCTGTTGCGGTACAAGACTACGGCATGGAGACCGAAACATTCTCCAATGGCCGCGACTTTATGATCGCGCTTAGCCACCGTGTACCTGATGCAGTAATACTAGATTGGATGATGCCAGCTCCAGACGGACTTGAGATCTTGCAGATGCTAAGACGAGATCCCAAAACAAGGGCTCTGCCCATCATTATGTTAACTGCCAAGGGTGAGGAGATGGACAGGGTACTGGGCTTAGAGCTCGGTGCCGACGATTATATCAGTAAGCCGTTTGGGGTTAGAGAATTAGCTGCTCGTGTGAGGGCACAACTGCGTCGTAGATCCTTATCTGAGACGGTAGAGCAAGATGTGATCGTTGCAGGACCCATTACGCTAGATCCGATTCGCCGCAAAGTCACCAAGCGTAACGAAGTCATTGAATTGACGCAGCGTGAATTTGATCTACTACATATTTTGATTGAAAACCGTGGCCAAGTGTTTACCAGAGACACTTTACTCGACCGCGTGTGGAAGATGAACTACTATGGTGATACAAGAACCGTAGACGTTCACGTCCGCTATCTGCGTTTAAAACTTGAAGATGAGCCCAATACCCCTCGTTTTGTCTTGACCGTACGAGGCGTAGGTTATTGCTTTGCTGAAGAACTAGACGAGGATGAGGACCAAAAAGGCGAAGGGTAATCGTCACAGATGAAAAAACAAATCATCAGAGGAACCATAATCACAGCATCGGCCAGCGTGGCCGTTGCTTTGTTGTTAGCCGTGATTTTAATGTACCAGATATATCACAGTTCATTAGAAGATCGCCTACAGACGATGTTGGTTCTTTTTGCATCTCAAGTGGAAACAGAGGGTGTAGAAGAAGAGCATATCAGAGATGAGCTTGAGTCACTTGAAGATTATATGCTAGCCGCAGACCAAGACCTTCGTTTCTCTATTTTAGATCGAGACGGCCTTATCATCGCAGACAGTGAAGCATCAAACGATCGCATTGGTGATTCTAGGGCAGACCGTCCTGAAGTACAAGCTGCTTTAAAAGGTGAGTGGGGCTACAACTTTCGTACCAGTGATACGATTGGTAGACGCTACCTTTATGCCGCCAAAAACTTTGATAATTTTATTTTTAGAGCAGCTCTTCCTGCAGATGAATATGGTGATTTATTAAGCTGGCTCCTTTTAGGGGCGATTTTTTGCTTTGCCATTGGCATCATAACGGCTGTTCTTTTTGGTAGAAGGATTGCCAGCGGCTTAACAAAGCCTGTTGAGTCATTGACCGATGCCACAAAAGCGATTGCTGCAGGGGATATGGGTAAACGAGTGGGTGCTTACCCTGCGGAATTAGGACAGCTAGGTACAAGTTTTAACCAGATGGCTGAGCAATTGGAAGCAGCAACATTAAGCTATCAGCAACGTAACGATGAGCTACATAGCATCATCAGTGGTATTCAAGACGGCATCATCGCCATACAAGGTGATGAGATGCGTCCTTTCTTGTTAACGGAACAAGCTGTGGAGATGCTAGGTCCTTACAGTAAGAGTTACGACTCCTTGCAAACATATGGAGCCAACTATTCCAAGCTTGCACCCTTGGCAAGACGGGCTATATCAATGGATATGGCCATCCAAGACATGATCGAATTAAGCTACCCTCATGATGCCATCATCAACGTGTATGCAGCGCCTTTTGGAGAACCAGAAGAGAAGAACTGTGTGCTGGTTTTACACGATGTAACCCGCATGACTAAGCTAGAACGGATTCGTTCGGAGTTTGTCGCGAATGTGACCCACGAATTGAAGACTCCTTTAACATCCATCCGTGGCTATATACAACTTCTAAAGAGTGCTAAGCGAGACTCATTAACCAGAGAATCCTTCTATGAAATCATTGAGATTGAGACGGATCGCTTGATGACCTTAATCTCTGACTTGCTTGATCTATCAGAAATCGAAAATCGAGGGAAGTCCTATGGTGAAAGTAGCACGGGGATTCAATCGTGTTTGCTCTATGAAGTAGCTCTTGAAGTCAAAGAACAACTAGACCCTCTCTTACAAGAGCGAGGCGTCACGATTGATATCGATATGCCATGGGATATTGAAGTGGCAGCAGAATACAAGCGGATCTTGCAAATGCTTAGTAACCTTGTTAGCAATGCTGTGATCTACAATCGACCTGGTGGAAGCGTTTGGATACATGCGATGTACGATCGTGATATGGCCAACATCCGTGTCCGTGACAATGGAATTGGTATTCCAGAGGAGCACCAAGAACGCATCTTCGAGCGTTTTTATCGAGTCTCGAAGGACCGCTCTCGTGAGTTCGGCGGAACAGGTCTTGGCTTATCGATTGTAAAGCATATCGTCAATCTCTATGAAGGCAGTATCTCTATGGATAGTAAAGAGGGAGAAGGCACTGTCTTTCATATCCGCTTGCCACTAGCAAGGCATACAGAAGATCTGGAGGTAGATGATGCGCTTTGATTTAGCTTTGAACAACGCCCTCATTATGAGCCCATCTAAGAACTGGGAACCCTTTATTGGCTCTGTAGGTATATTAAATGGACGCTTTACTTATGTGGGTGAAACTAGGATCACGAAAGATGAGTCTAGGGAAGTATTGTCACTAGACAATAAGGTCTTGATGCCAGGACTTGTAAACGGACATATTCATGGTGACATGACGCTCCTTCGAGGACTAGGTGATGGGCTCACACTAAAGGAACAAAATGATGCCTTTGCAGAACACAACTGGTTCTACACTTACCTAAGCGATGACGATCGTTTTGTATCTAGGCAATTAACGTATGCTGAAGCTTTACTCTCTGGCTGTACATTCATCTTAGAGAACATGTATTGGACCCTAGGAGACAAGTCTATTGATGCGATTCAGAGTATGGGGATTAGAGCTGCCTTAGCAGAAGACTTTAGACCTGATTTTAGGGATCCAAAAAAGACATACTCGAAAGAGGCGTTAAAACGATTTGCAGATTTGTGCAGGCAAGAGGATATCATTCCTGTTCTTGGCTCTGTCTCGGAAGAAGATTTCGATCCTGATGTCTTAAATGAAGTACGAGCACTCGCTAAGCACGCTGATATGCTCATTACCTGCCACCTGGCTGAAACCTCATGGCGTAAAGACTTGATACTAGAACGCTTCGGCACAACACCAGTTAAATATTTAATGGAAGAAGGCTTTTTAGGCCCTGATCTCATCGGCTCTCA
>CAYXVJ010000063.1:3297-11608 GCA_964468675.1 uncultured Oscillospiraceae bacterium | reverse complement strand
TCTCATCTAGTTCTTCAATGATGGCCGGGATGAAGTCACTATAAAAACTCTCACCGTTTAAGTTATCAAAGTGGATGCCTAAATCACTATAGATACGCTCGAATTCTAAAAGGCTTAGGTCTCTAAAGCGTGTCCACAAACGAAGCTCTGCTTCCTCTTTGGCCTCCAAGCGTTTAAAACGTAACCTCGCTTGATCTTCTAAAGTCGGATCGTTATCCACCTCATTATGAAACTTCACATAGATCCGTGTTAGTTCTTCAATAGGTGATGCCTCTAGCGCTTCTTCATCGCACCATAAGTCATAAGCAACCATTAATTTACCAAACTGTGTACCATAGTCACCTAAGTGATTGAAGCGCTCTGTCTTATAACCCAAGCGTTCATAGATTCTAGCAATGGATTCACCTAAGATGGTCGTAAATGCATGCCCTAAATGGAAGGGTTTAGCAATATTAGGTGAGGAATATTCAACAATAGCTGTCTGCCCTTTGCCTTGATCACTTTTACCAGGAACATACTCTACATCCAGTACAGCCTTTACAAGCTCTGCTGTATAGAACGCTTGGTTTAGAAATATATTTAAGTAGCCACCAGTCTGACGGACTTCAGATAGAAATGAGGGTAAGGTTTCTAAGCGCACCGCCAAATCTTTAGCAATCGCATCTGGTGCTTTTCTAAGGCTTTTAGCAAGCTTAAAGCACGGTAGAGCATAGTCACCTAACTCTGGATTGGGTGGTATTTCTAGCAAAGACGAAATAAAATCCACCTCTAAATCACAAACATCCGCAAGTGTTTTAGCGGTCAACTGTTTAAAATCAATCATATACCTCTCCTATATCCGATCACTTGTTATCTGTTGTTTCAAGTTCAGCTGTAAACGTAGGTTCCACCATGATGACCTCACCGTCCTCATCGGTCTCATAAACAGGCATGCCTTCTACGTCTGTTACAATGGATCCTTCTTCGTCCGTGACAACGATCGGTTGTGAAAAATCAAGGAAGCGTCCCAGGAACTGAGACAAGAAGACAAAGACAATCGTCAAGACGATTAAAGCTACCGTAATCAAGACAGCTGATAGCAAGCACGACTTGCCTGTACCGACTAGTTTTCGCCTGAAATCCTTACGCCTGATAGCAGGATCCAAATCCTTAGGCTTTAGCCTTTTACCTTGTAAGAACGTGCCGCATTTCAGACAGACATTCCTATCTTTATTCTCAGTACCACAATTGGGACATTTCATAATGTTTAATCCTCATCTCTTATATCCTAAATATTATACATCATCTTTGTCATTTCCCAAACGCTAAAGCCATAAACTTTGCTGGTAACAACTCAAAATTACTTTTTCCACTATACTGTTATAATAGTTTTTAAGACACCGTCTAGGAAGAGGTTTATCATGCGCATATACCACCAAGCACGCGATCTACGTTATCGAAGTCCATTTGGTGCTGTACCGGTTGACACTTATATAGATTTACATTTGGATGTGGTCGACCATCTAGAAGAGGTCGACTTTATCTTATTAAACTATGCTTACGGCCTAAAAGATTTCACCGAAGGTAAAATCATGATGCAAGTGGATATGAAAGATCCAAAGCAGACACCAGGCCGCTACCATGTACGTTTAAGAACCCCTGGTCTATCTTGCCTCATTTTCTATTGGTTTGAAATCAGGAAACAAGATAAATCTGTACTCTATGTCTCTCGTAAAATGGATGGTTCAGGTGAAGCTGTAAGTTCCAATAAGATGCCTCGTTACCAATCCAATATGAGTCGTATCCCTCTCCCTTATCAGATTACAGTTTATGAAAAAGACTACACTGCTCCAAATTGGTATAGTGGTGGCTTGATGTACCAGATCTTCCCTGATCGCTTCAAACGTGGCGAAGATTACAGCTTTTCACGCATGGTTCATGCCCACGAATCGGACCAACGCATCTTCCACGAGGATTGGGATGCTGAAGTAGATATTGAAGGTATAGGTGTTGAAGGCTATAAGGCACTCGATTTCTTTGGTGGTACCTTACAAGGTATTCATGAAGAACTAGATTACATCAAAAGTTTAGGTGTAAACATCATCTACCTAAACCCCATCTTCATGGCAAGATCCAATCACCGCTACGATACAGCTGACTATCTCCAAGTAGACCCCATTTTAGGAACAAATGAAGACTTCATTGCACTTTGCTTAGCAGCAAAAGATAGAGGCATCAAAATTATTTTAGATGGCGTATTTAGCCACACGGGTGCGGATAGCATTTACTTTAACAAATATGCACACTTCCCAGAAAAGGGCGCCTTCCAAAGTCTACTAGACAAGAGCTATTCCCCTTACTTTAACTGGTATAACATCCACCAAGATGAAAGTACCATTACCTACGATTCATGGTGGGGCTTTGAAGACTTACCAGCAGTTCGAGAAAATGACCTCACCTTCAAAGAGTTTATTTTTGGTGAGAACGGCGTCATCCGTACTTGGCTTCGCCGTGGTGCTGCAGGCTTTCGCTTGGATGTTTCAGATGAACTACCTGATAGCTTCTTGAAAGAACTAAGACGTGTCGTCAAAGACGAAGATCCTGAAGCTGTGATATTAGGAGAGGTCTGGGAAGATGCTAGCAATAAAGTAAGTTACGGCCACTATCGAGATTTCCTCTTCGGTAAAACCCACGACAATGTCATGGGCTACCCTTTCCGCCAAGCTGTCCTTGATTTTCTAGCATGGCATATCGCTGCAGATGAGTTTTGCAACCGCTTAGAGACCATTCGCGAACACTATCCACCAGCAGCCTTCTACTCCTCAATGAATTTAATCGGCAGTCACGATACAGAACGTTTTATGACGACCATAGCAGGTGATCCTGACCCTGGAAACAGAAGCTTGCAGATGCAACTTAGCTTAAGTCCAGAGCAGCGCAAACAAGGTTTACATCGCCTCCTCTTAGCAACGTTCATTCAAATGACTTACCCCGGTACACCCTCAATCTACTATGGTGATGAAATCGCTATGGAAGGCTACCGCGACCCCTTTAACAGGCGTACATTTGATAAAGATAAGACAGATCAAATCCTTACTAAGACCATACAAACATTAGGACAGTTCAGATCAAAAACACCTGTGCTTCGCACTGGACATTTCGAATGCATCAGTGCAACAGGTCGCCTCTTTATCTTTAGACGCTTCTTAGATGAAAATATGGTGGATGCATTAGGCATCAAGAGAGATGGGCCGGACCGTATTGTCGTAGCCATTAATGCCGACCATCAAGAGCTCAATATTGTGACACCACAAGGGGTAAAATATAGCTTAGCGCCCATGAGTGGGAACATTTTTATTCATGGTGAGCAAACAGTCTACCGCTTAGAAGAGTAAATTTCTTTTATAGTCATGTAATCGACAACACCCTGTTCTTAAGTGAGCAGGGTGTTTCAGTCATAAGTATTTTTACTATTACGAAGCTTTACTTAGCAAGATTGGATTCGATAGAACAGGTTCTTTTCTAGATCACTCAGGCTTCTGTTTTTGGTTTTGCGATACGAACGGTCTTTTTGGAACCTTGTTGAACGGGACGTTTCAGTAACTTTTCAAACAAGTCAATATAGGCTCTTGCTGACGATTGCCAACTAAAATCTTTTTGCATGGCTGAGTTTACAAGGCCATCCCAAGCGTCTTCTTGATTTTTCCAAACATCGATAGCAGCCTTAATGGTAAACAAGAACTCATGGGCATTGATGTTCGTGAAAGAAAATCCATCTCCCTCACCAGTAAACTTATTGTAGGCAAGAACCGTATCCTTCAGTCCACCTGTTTCACGCACGAGTGGAATCGTACCATAACGCATGGAGATCATCTGCGACAAGCCGCAAGGTTCAAATATAGATGGCATTAAGAAGATATCGGATCCTGCATAGATGCGATGCGACAATGCACTATCAAAGCGAATGGCAGCGACCATCTTTTTAGGATGTCTTGCGGCTATTGCTCGAAGGCCCTCTTCGTACTTTGCTTCACCAGTACCCAATACAATGACTTGTACATCTTCTTCCAACAGTTCATCTAAAATATGTAAGAAGAGATCCAAACCCTTTTGATTGACCAGTCTCGTCACCATAGAAAGCAAAGGTACATCAGGATTTTTCCTAAGACCAAACTCCTTTTGCAAGGCTAATTTGTTCTTTAATTTCTCGGTCTTTACATTATCCTTTGTAAAATTAACAGCAATCCTTGTATCTTTCTCTGGATTATAAAGGTCTAAATCAATACCGTTGATGATGCCTGTGACTTTGAAACTAAAGTTCTGCAAGATATAATCCAAACCTTCTCCATAAAAGTCTGTCATGATTTCTTGGCTGTAAGAAGGTGACACTGTAGTGACTGCATTGGCATAAACAATGCCTGCCTTCATGAAGTTTGCCACCCCATCATGGAGTACACCAAACTCATTCATAAACTCTTGGGATAAATCACATAAGTCAGCAACATAATCTGCACCGTGTATACCTTGGTACTCTAAGTTATGAATGGTGTACATGGTCTTAATGTCCCTATGGAAACCATTCGGCCAATAATGTGCTTGCATCAACACAGGGATTAAGCCGCTTTGCCAGTCATTACAATGCAAAATATCCGGATGAAAATCCATAGGCATGCCCAAGGCTTCTAAAACTGCACGTTGGAAGAATGAGAAGCGTTCGATATCAAAGCTATACTCAACATAAATGCTGTCATGCCCAAAATAAAACTCGTTGTCGATGAAGTAATAGCGAACACCATTTTTTTGCATCTCATAAAGACCTGAGTATTGCTCCCTCCACCCCATCTTGACATGGCCCGACCTAACAAAGCTTAAGTGCTCTTGATACTGCAGCTTAATTTGCTTATATAGCGGCATAATGACTCTTGCATCGAGCCCTTGCTTATTTAACTCGCCTGGCAGGACTGAAATCACGTCCGCAAGTCCACCAACTTTGGCAAAAGGTGCTACTTCCGAAGCAATGTGTAGCACTTTTATTTTATCCATCAATAATCCCTCTAAATCCTAAGCTTGTGCACAAGGCTTAAACCACGCTACCCTTTCCGATAACGATCGGATATGCAGCCTGACCGATTAATTTTGTACCAGGTCTAATGATGCAGTCTTTATCGATAATGACATTCTCCAACTCACAGCCTTCTGCAATAAAGGTATCTTGGAATATAATGGAATGTTTCACCTTACTATGGCTACCTACAGTAACTCCTCTAAACAAGAGTGAGTGATATACTTCACCTTCAATTAAGCAACCATCAGATACTAAACTTGCCTTCACGCTAGAGCCTTCTGCATACATGGCAGGTGCTTCATCTTTAACTTTCGTAAAGACAGGTGTCTCTGGCCAAAAGATGCTTGACCGAACCGGTTCATCTAAAGTACGCATGGTCTCTTGGAAATAGGTCGTCGTCGAATTGATTCTAAGGCTCTTCTCTTTCATCTCATAGCCAAAGACTTTATAACGGTCATGTAGCTTTATGAAGTAATCCATGCTCACTTGACCGATGCCACGAGAAATCAACTCACTAATGGTATCAATGAACAATTGACGTTCCATGTATAAAATACCAAGTGAAGAACGATTCGAAATGGGATTCAAAGGATTTTGATACACGCCTTTGATCCGCTCACTGCGACTGATATCCAAGATATAATTCGGATGACCGCCTTTGTCGCCATCGCGGTTGTACGCCACTGTAATATCAGCTTGCTTCTCCAAATGAGCTGCAGCCATGTCTAAAAATGTCGTATTCAAAATTACATTACTACCCATGACCACAATGTATTTCTCACTTAGGTCTCTGTAATAATCTAAAATACCGGTTAGGTCATCACTAGTATCACCATAATGTTCTGCAGATACATAAGGTGGTATCAAGGACAATCCATTATTCTTTCGATCCAAGTCCCAAGCACTACCTGTACCTAAGTGATCCATGAGGGATTTATATTTCTCAAATGTTGACACGCCAACACTTCTGATGCCGCTGTTCACCATATTCGATAGCGCAAAGTCAATGATGCGATACCTTCCTCCAAACGGCATAGCAGATAGGGCTCTTGGTTTACTGAGCTCGCCTAACTGAATGCGCTTGTCATCAGCTAAAATTAAACCACAAGTATTTCTGAGCATTGCTATTATCCCTCCTAAATCGTTGAAACATGTTCAACGCGGTCAATGACGCTTCCATCCCCATCACAAACGCCATGTGCTACCATGCAATTTCCTGGTACTACACTGCCTTTCTTCAAGACCAATCCACCATCAATCAAGGTGATGTCATCTTGGCAGATCGTATCGTTGTAATATGGATTGTCTGTATCTGTCTTACCGCCAATTTTACTCTTCTCGCCGATCACGGTATCCATACCTACAATCACTTTATTGAGTACAGCACCCTTCTTCACGTGAACCCCTGGCATGAGCACACAGTCTTTTACAACTGCCCCAGCTTCTACAATGACACTGTGAGACAAAACAGAATGTTCTACGGTTCCAAAGACTTGGCAACCGTCAGTCATGGCACTTCTTGATACAACAGCTTCCTCTGAAATATAGTGAGCTGGTTTGACCGGGTTACGGCTATAAATACGCCACGTCTCATCTCTAAAATCAATTTCATCCGGATGATCTAAGATATCCATATTGGATTCCCATAGGCTCTTAATGGTACCTACATCCTTCCAATAACCAGAGAAACGATGCGAAATTAATTTTTTTCCTTCACCAAGTAATTTAGGAATGATATTCTTACCAAAGTCATGACTAGACTTTGCATCTTTATCGTCTTCGATCAAGGCTTTTCTCAATATCGGCCAGCTAAAAAGATAGATACCCATGGACGCAAGATTACTCTTCGGCTTGGCAGGCTTCTCTTCAAACTCAACAATATGTCCATCTTCATCGGTGTTCATAATGCCAAAGCGAGAGGCTTCATCCCATGGTACTTCGTAGACAGCAATGGTTGCATCCGCTCCACTCTTTACATGTGCGTCCAGCATACGGTTGTAATTCATCTTGTAGATGTGATCACCAGAAAGAATTAATACATAATTAGGATTAAACTCTTCAATAAAAGTGATGTTTTGGAAAATTGCATTGGCTGTATTGGTATACCAATCTTTGCCTTTAGCATGCTGGTACGGTGGTAAAATAAAAGCACCACCATTACTTCTATCCAAGTCCCAGGGATGCCCATTTCCAACATATGTATTTAACGCTAATGGCTGATATTGGGTAAGCACACCCACAGTATCAATTCCCGAGTTTGTAATGTTACTTAACGGGAAATCAATGATTCGATAACGACTCCCAAAAGGGACAGCCGGTTTGGCAACGGCGTATGTCAATGCTCCTAGTCGTGAACCTTGTCCGCCTGCCAAGATCATGGCAATCATTTCTTTCTTCACGCTTCAACCCTCCTGTCATTGATCAGATTCGTTATGCTTCAACTATAAAAGTATATATAACGAGTTCTTTGTGCATTCAGTTTATCATATTTCTCTATATAAACCATCAACCTCACCTGCTAAAAGCTATAAACTTATGTTAGAATACGATAAAATGAGTTCAATACCTAAATAAAACAGGTAGAAATAACTGCTCAGAGGAGGATTTATGACGAATTACACGTTGAGATTCAATCAAGTGCTAACTAGCGGTTCACAATCTTCGACTTACATCGCCATCGCCGCTATTGCTCTAAGTCTATTGCTTTTAGTCGTACTCATCCATCAATTAGGTGATATCAAGCTACACTTAAAAGAAATACGCGATACACTAAGTCCTAAGGATGAAGCAATATCAGGCAATACAACTGCGGCAAATCCCCTAGCAGCCGATGTTTCAGAGCACATTTCAGAAGATGAGCTCATCGCCGTCTTTATGGCTGCTATTACTGCATATGAGGCAGATATGGCAAGCACCTCTGAAGCTAGCATCGCAGCAGATACAAGAAAAGATAACTTGCATACAGCTGTTCCACTAGCTGCAGCCAGCACAAACTGGAATGCAGCAAGTACAGCAGGATTTAGAATTAAATCGATCAAGCGCGTATCATAGCAAAGATTTAGTTTTGTACAATAAAAAAGATAAGAAGATGGCTTCCTTTTAAACGTAAGAAAGGAAGCCATCTTTTATTTAACTTTATTTTAACAATGTCTCCAAGACTATACGTCGTCGAAGTCCATCTCCACTTCTACTACATTTCTATGAAACGTTAATAGTTGCCAATCGTTCATCTCTTTTTCTTGATGCAAACCCAATCCATGTGCTTTA
>CAYXVJ010000063.1:0-3287 GCA_964468675.1 uncultured Oscillospiraceae bacterium | reverse complement strand
CTGCTAAATAAAGACCTAAGTCCCCTAATTTAGAAGCGATCTGCGGTGCAAGTTTAATATGTAGATCTGCAAGCAAGTTGGCAACAATAATGTCATATGGACCATTTGTGTCCTTTAGTTCACCTACAAAAGCATCTACAAGCTCCTCTTGCCCGTTTTGCAAGATATTCTCTTTAGCAACTTCAACTGAATGCATATCAATGTCACAAGCATCCACATGACGTGCGCCTAAAAGAGCAGCTGCTACGGCTAAGATACCAGAGCCTGTACCTAAATCTAAAACCTTAGCACCGTCTACCATGAAGTAATCTAGCTCTTGAAGGCTAAGTCTTGTACTTTCATGTGTACCAGTTCCAAAGGCAGAACCAGGATCAAGCTCAATGATTTTCTCACCTTCTGCTGCTTCATAACTCTCCCATGTAGGTTTAATTACGAGGCGATCTGATATTTTTACGGTGTGATAATGCTGGCGCCATTCATTTGCCCAGTCCTCTTCATCAATGAAAGTACCACTGACGTTTGCAGGGTTTACATCTAAAAACTGACCAATTCTGCTTAATTCTTTGCTTAGCAAGCTTGTAAAATCCTCTGTCGACAATGCTTGATAAGCCCTAGCATCATAGAGTCTAATGACATCTGCAGTCGCTAAGCGTTCATCATCTGGCAATCTATAGCCGTAGCGCACCTTGCCATCTTGAGATGGAAAGTAGGCTTTGATGCGAACATAATCTGGTAAGTCTTTTAAGTAAGACGCATCAAAAAATGTTGTCTCATTGCTGTCTTCATAGGCCATTTTCAGATCACTTGGATCTTCAGTAGCAACACCTGCAGCGCCCAGTTCCAAGAGACTTTCTATGACACTGTCCGCAGCCTCCTGGCTGGTGTGTATTTCTGCTTGCCACCACTTCATATCAAAACCCCCAAGTCTTCCTTAATTTATATTAGCTACGATCTGAAAAGAGATTCTTTAATTTTGAGAAGAAACCTTCTCGTTTCGAATAGTTCTTATCACTTGTGCTATCTTCAAATTGCTGTAAGAGATCCTTTTGTTCTTTGGATAAATTCTTCGGAATCTCAATATTAACGGTAATGATAGCATCTCCACGCTGACCTTGGCGTTTCAAGACAGGTATACCCTTATTTCTTATGGTAATGGTATCACCAGGCTGCGTACCTTCTTTTAACTTATAGTCAATTGCGCCATCAATCGTTGGAATCTCAATTTCTTCTCCCAAGGCAGCCTGAGCGAAACTAATCGGCACATCACAATAGGTATTAAAACCTTTTCTAGTGAATAGTGGATGTGGTTTGATGTTCATCTCGACGTAGAGATCACCGTATCCACCACCTCGTTCACCCACTTCGCCTTCTCCTTGCATGGTGAGCATTTGACCGTGATCGATTCCTGCAGGCACGTCGATGCTGAGTTCTTTTTCAACACGTCTTCTAGCTCGTCCACTACAAACAGGACATGGGTTTGGAATAATCTTACCTGTACCTCTACAGCTATCACAAGTTCTAGACGTCATCATCGTACCGAACATGGTTTGCTGGCGTTGTTGTACTTGGCCGCTACCATGACATGTTGAACAGGTATGGGCGGAGGTACCAGGCGCTGCTCCTGTGCCTTCACAGTGGTCACAGCTATCTTCCTTCGTGATCTTAAACGTTCTCTTGGTACCGAAAGCAGCTTCCATGAAATCAAGACTCATACGGTAACGAAGGTCCGCTCCACGTCTGGCAGCTGTACGGTTGGAACCTTGCCCTCCAAAACCAAAGCCTCCACCAAACATGGAACTCAAGATGTCTTCAAAATCAAAGCCCATGCCAGCGCCACCGAAGCCTTGTCCATCGACACCTGCATGACCAAACTGGTCGTACTGGCGACGCTTATCCCCATCGGATAAGACGGCGTAAGCTTCGTTTGCTTCTTTAAACTTCATCTCTGCTTCGCTGTCATTCGGATTGACATCGGGATGGTATTTTTTTGCAAGCTTGCGGTATGCTCGCTTTAAATCATCGTCCGTAGCGTTCCTGCTTACACCAAGAACCTCATAGTAATCTCTTTTGTCTGCCACCGGACCCTCCTTTATGCTTTACGTACAAGACAGCCTGTCTGCAAAAAAGCTTACAGGCTGTCTGCCTACTATCTATATTCTCAATAAATTACTCGTCAGAACCAGCATCCTTA
The DNA here is from genome assembly GCA_964468675.1 of uncultured Oscillospiraceae bacterium. Lineage (GTDB taxonomy): Bacteria > Bacillota > Clostridia > Saccharofermentanales > Fastidiosipilaceae > CAYXVJ01. Next base: position 1,096 of record CAYXVJ010000063.1, on the reverse strand, counting down.
AAGCCCTCTTCCGGACCTTCCTGAGTAATATCGGGCTCTTGACCCTCTGCACCTGCTTGACTATACAGTTTCTCAGACAAGCTGTACAGTGCCTGTGTTAACTCTTCAGTTAGTGTCTTCATCTCTTCTTGATTATCTGATGAGATTGCGTTCTTCAAAGGCTCAATCAATGCTTCCACGTCAGCACGGTCAGCAGCATCTACCTTATCTTCTAAATCCTTCAATGTCTTCTCTGCATTGTAAACGGCAGATTCAGCATTGTTCTTGGTCTCGATTTCTTCTTTTCTTGCCTTATCTTCAGAAGCAAATTGCTCAGCTTCCTTCACGGCGCGATCGATATCTTCATCAGAGAGGTTGGTGGATGCAGTAATCGTGATCTTTTGCTCCTTACCTGTACCCTTATCTGTTGCTGATACATGGACAATACCGTTTGCATCAATATCAAAGGTAACTTCGATTTGTGGCACACCACGAGGTGCAGATGCAATACCATCTAGGATAAAGTTACCCAATGACTTGTTGTACTGAGCAAGCTCACGCTCACCTTGTAAGACGTGTACATCAACTTGGGTTTGTCCGTCTGCAGCAGTCGAGAAGATTTGGCTCTTCTTGGTTGGAATGGTTGTATTACGCTCAATGATCTTTGTGAAGACACCACCCATGGTCTCAATACCTAAGGATAGTGGTGTAACGTCTAGCAATAAGAGACCCTTAACATCACCGGTTAAGACACCAGCTTGAATGGCTGCACCAACTGCAACACACTCATCGGGGTTGATGCCCTTGAAAGGCTCTTTACCGAAGAAGCGTTGTACGGATTCTTGGACTGCTGGGATACGTGTGGATCCACCAACAAGTAAGATCTTTGAAATCTTATCTTTGCTAAGCCCTGAGTCAGACATAGCTTTTCTAAGTGGCTCCATGCTCTGTTCGACGAGGTCTAAGGTGAGCTCGTTGAATTTAGCACGGGTTAAGGTCATGTCCAAGTGCTTTGTACCGCTGGAGTCAGCAGTAATGTATGGCAAGTTGATGTTTGTGCTTGTAACTGAACTGAGCTCAATCTTGGCCTTCTCAGCTGCATCGCGTAAACGTTGCA
>CAYXVJ010000062.1:7979-11679 GCA_964468675.1 uncultured Oscillospiraceae bacterium | reverse complement strand
ACACCTGCTGTTCAAGAGCCAATCTTGCCGAGCCATCCCCTACAAGAAGTAATTTCGTCCTTGTATCTCGTTTCAAAACAGGAGCTAAGGTATCGATTAGGACATGGATATCCTTTTCTTCAGATACCCTGCCTAAATACAATAGTATGCGGTCTGTTACTTGATAACCCATTTCTGCTCGAAGAGCTTGCCTTCTTCTTAGAGTCGATTCATCTCTTAAGAAACGATCGATTGATATACCTGTTGGAATGACGCTTATTGGTCTATAAACACCATAGGTACGTAATAAGTGCTGTACCTTCCTAGTTGGTACAATGACCATCTTCGCCTGGTTACAAACACTGGCGGACGCATTACGAACTGCACGCTTTGCATAGGAATCCAGGAAACCTGCCTTAACAAAAAAGTGCGTATAAAACTCATAAATCGTATGGTAGGTGTGTATCACTGGGATATTAAAATACCAAGCAACACTTCGTCCCAAAATACCTAAAGAGAATTCTGTATGGGTATGGATGACATCAATCTTTAACCTTGTGACAAATCGAATCAAACGTGGTGATGGGAACAAGCCTAAACGGCGCTCACTCATAACCTTAATGCTGCGTAAGCGAAATACGCCCTTTTTCAATTCACTGCGTCTATCGGATAAAGGGTCTGTCGTCGTAAACACATAGACTGTATGCCCTAAACCTTCAAGTTCTTGTTTGAGCATATGAACACTCGTGGCCACACCATTAATCTGTGGATAGTATGAATCTGTAAATAAGGCAATGTTCATGGTCTATTCTCCTAGGTCTTCTAACTGATTCAGTTATACACCATTTTCTGTACAAAATAATTAGATTCAGATTAAGATTTTTGAAAATGGAACATCTACCTAGCCGTTTTGATCGAAAAATACTATACTGTAAGTTGAAGTAATCAAGTTTAGAGGTGTTAAATGAACAAGCCCGTAGTATTAATCGTAATGGACGGTATTGCAATCAGTGAAAAGGAGTACGGCAATGCAGTGATGCAAGCTAGTACACCAACACTAGATTATATCCGCTCCGCTTATCCGAATAACTTAATCAAAGCCCATGGTACAGCTGTCGGACTACCGTCTGATGATGATATGGGTAATAGCGAAGTAGGCCACAACGCCATTGGTGCCGGTCAAATCAACGCACAAGGTGCAAAGCTCGTAAATGAATCCTTGGCTTCCGGAGCCATTTTCAATAGTAGTGTATGGCGCGAACTGGTCAACAATGCCATCAGCAACCGTACAACACTCCACTTAATGGGCCTTCTATCCGATGGTAATGTACACTCACACATCACACAATTAAAGGCATTGATTCGTCAAGCAAAGTCCGAAGGCGTCTTACGCGTTCGCTTACATGCCTTATTGGATGGCCGTGATGTACCTCCTACTTCTGCACTCACATATATCGATGACATGGAAGCATTCTTTAATGAATTAAACGACCAAAACTTTGATGCAGCTATCGCATCCGGTGGTGGCAGAATGTTCATCACCATGGATCGTTATAAAGCAGACTGGGATATGGTTAAGCGTGGTTGGGAGACACATGTCCTCGCCCAAGGCCGTGAATTCAGATCTGCTCGTGAAGCGATCTTAACCTATCGTGAAGAAACACCAGGCATCATTGACCAAGACTTACACGCCTTTGTTGTTGCAGATGAGAACGGAGCTAAAGGCCCAATCTTAGATGGTGATTCCGTCATCTTCTTTAACTTCCGTGGTGACCGTGCCATTGAAATGTGCCAAGCATTCGAAGACGATGACTTCCCATATTTCGATCGCATCAGAAGACCTGAAGTAGTCTTTGCTGGCATGCTCCAATATGACGGCGACCTCTTCATTCCAAAGAAGTACCTAGTAGATCCTCCCTTCATCGAGAACACATTAACAGAGTTCTTGGTCTCCAAGAACGTACGTCAGTTTGCAGTATCAGAAACACAAAAGTACGGACATGTCACTTATTTCTGGAACGGAAACAAGACTGGTAAGTTCAGTGAAGAACTAGAAGATTACATGGAGATCAAGTCAGATCTCGTTCCTTTCGAACAACGCCCATGGATGAAGGCAGCAGAAATTACAGATGCAGTCATTCAAGCCATGGCCACACAACAATATGGTTTCATTCGTTGTAACTATCCAAATGGCGACATGGTTGGCCATACTGGTGATTTTGAAGCGGTCCGCATCAGTGTTGAAACTGTTGATCTTTGCTTAACCAGAGTCTTAAAAGCTGCCAAGCGTTATGGCTATACCGTAATTGCTACAGCAGACCATGGTAATGCAGACGATATGTACCAGAAGAAAAAAGAAGGCGAAGTGGTTCCAGAGGCCAAAACTTCACATAGCTTAAACCCAGTGCCTTTTGTCATCGTCGATGACGAGGTCAAGCCAGTCTTTAAAGATGGCAAGTTCGGTCTAGCAAACATTGCAGCAACCGTTGCAAACTTGCTCGGTTACGAAGCACCGAATACATGGGAAGAGTCCATGATCGAGCCACTGAAGTAAAGTATACAATTACAAGATTTATAAGGGGCTGTTTCAAACTAAAATACGTTTGAAACAGCCCCTTACTACTTATTAAACTAAGCGTGTCTCTAAGCGCGTCTGCGGCTTTTATCCCTCGTGTTCAATAGCGCACCTAATAAATAGAGCAAACTAAACGCAAGGATTGTGACATGACCTAAGTGGAAATTTTGCCATGTGGCTAAGGTCCAGATGCTACTGGACAAGAGTAGAATCACACCAAATAGGACTAGGATTCTTGTATGCCTTACACTGCGTTTATATGTCCAAGCAAAGGCTGCTGCGAGCAAGGCCACTATCCCTCCTGCAATGAAGAGGATACCTATGGCCAAAGGACTCATCTGCCCTTCTTCTAAAACAGTGCTTCTAATCAAGGCGTCTATCACGTTGTCACCACCCATAACACTATAAAGTCCGGTGACGAATAAAATCAGAGACAAAATCAAAGAATATGCTGCGCCAATCGCCAATAGAACAGTACCACGCAAATGAATCAGTGGAACCGATACAGGTGGTGCTACACCATATTGATACCCATCGTATGGCTTTTCGCCTTGTGGGAAGACTTCCTGATCGTAGAGTTGCAAGACCTCCATGCTACCTACTGTACCTAGATCATGTTGTCTTTTTTCTAGCCGATATAATTCTTCTGATTGAGGTGGATCTAACTGAGTTTTTTTAAAGCGATTTGAAGGCACTGGAATCTGCTCAGGATTTGCTCGTTGTATCATTAACTACTACCAAACCTTTCGAAAGCTATTCACTCTAACCAAGTGAAGATGCACGTACAAACCTTTCCATATACATTATAGCAAATCAATTCCTTTATTTTTGTTACACCGAAGACTAGCGTATAATTAGAAAATACTTAAGGAGGTATCACATGTACAGCTTTTTAAACGATTACCAAGAGGCTTGTGCCCCTGAAATATTAGATTTTTTACTAGAACACCATAAAAGCCCAGAAGTGCCCTATGGACTCGATCGCTTTAGCGAAAAGGCATCCAAGCTAATCTTGAGTGAGTTAGATGACGATAAGGCTGCCGTGCATTTTGTAGCTGGCGGCACCCAGGCCAATATGCTTCTACTCTCATCTGTCCTAAAACCATTTCAAGCCGTCATCAGTGCTACAACAGGACACATTAACGT
>CAYXVJ010000062.1:0-7969 GCA_964468675.1 uncultured Oscillospiraceae bacterium | reverse complement strand
CGTACATGAAACGGGAGCCATTGAAGGACGTGGGCATAAAATCTTAACGATACCTTCTACAGATGGCAAGATCTACCCTAAAGAGATCGAAGATGTCGTTATGTTCCACCGAGATGAGCATATGGTAATGCCAAAACTGGTCTATATCTCGCAGACAACTGAGTTAGGCACGATATATAGCTTAGCTGAACTAAAAGCATTACGAGCCATATGCGACAAACTAGACCTCTATTTGTACATCGATGGTGCTCGTTTAGGCTCAGCTCTAACAAGTGAATATAACGATGTAAAATTAAGCGACTTAAAAGACATTGCCGATGCCTTCACCATTGGTGGTACTAAGAACGGACTTCTCTTCGGTGAAGCGTTGGTTCTAGTTAATTCCCAGTGGCATAAGGACTTTCGTTTCTATATCAAGCATCAAGGTGCAATGTTAGCCAAAGGTTTTGTCTTAGGTATGCAGTTCTATTGCTTATTCAAAGACAATCTTTTTTACAATCTAGCCAGTCACGCAAATGTCCAAGCCAAACGGATTGCAGATGAACTACAAAAGAAAGATGTTTCATTTCATGTAAAGCCCGAATCAAACCAATTGTTCTTAGTACTGGATCTTGACACAATCGATAGGCTCAAGGAACATTTCAAATTCTCTGTTCAAGACAGATTTGACGATAGTCATTATGTGTGCCGTTTTGTGACTACATGGACTACAAGCGATGAGTCGGTAGATGCACTAATCGATGCTTTTTAATTGAAGAAGCCCCGCATTTGCAGGGCTTCTTGCTTAAGTTTCGCTTTGATTTCGTATTGATTAACCAAATAGACTGAACAGTAAGAAGACTTCAGCACAGATACTTGCTACAAGTGAGCATACGGTAATCTGTGTGTTGATAGAAGGTCCTGCAGTATCCTTGAAAGGATCTCCTACGGTGTCACCGATGACGCCAGCCTTGTGGGCGTCTGATCCCTTACCACCAAACTCACCAGACTCAATGTATTTCTTACCGTTATCCCATAGACCGCCAGCATTCGACATGAAGATTGCAAGCAGCATACCACTAACGATGTTACCTGCAAGGAATCCACCGATGGCACTCACACCACCGATAAAACCAACAGCTAAGGTAATGAGAATTACTGTTGCACCAACTGGCATCAATTCTTTTAAAGCACCGTCTGTGGCGATGGCAATACACTTGTTGGAATCTGGTTCAACGCCTTCTTTGCCTTCTTTTAATCCAGGGATTTCTCTGAACTGTCTGTGTATTTCAGCAACCATACGATCCGCATTGCGGTTTACACCAAGCATCAATTGAGCTGAGAAGATGGCTGGGATAGCTGCACCAACTAAGAGACCAAAGAAAACCAGTGGATCCATGATATCAAAACCAGTTAGGTATTCTTCTCCTACTTCTCTTAAGCCATGAGCGACGGCTGCAATGTTGACCTCTGTCATGAACGCACCTAAGAGGGCGATAACGGTTAAGCCTGCTGCTCCAATGGAGAAGCCTTTCGTAATCGCTTTCACGGTGTTACCTGCAGAATCCAATGAATCGGTACGCTCTAAAGCGTCCTCTCCTAGATCAGCCATTTCTACCAAGCCACGAGCGTTGTCTACGATAGGACCATAGGCATCGTTGGAGATGATGGTACCGACAATCGATAGCATACCTAAGGCTGCCATCGCGATACCGAAGAGTGCATAGCTTTCTCCTAATGGCGAGGCGATGAGGTAAGAGAATAGGGATGCAATGGCTATACCTACTAGTGCAGGTAATACACTTAAGAGACCATAGGCAATACCCGAGATTATGGTGAAAGCAGGTCCTGTTTGACTTAGCTCTGCAACTTTACGAACAGGTGGTCTTGCATCGTTAGTGAAGTAATCACTGGTGATACCAATGACGACACCTGCGGCGAGGCCTATCATGGAAGATCCCCAAAGACGCATTTCAAAATCAAATAATAAACTGAAGATTAAGGTCAATACAAGATAGACAGCGATCGTAATGAAGTTTGCTAAGTTAAGGGCACGTGATGGATTTTCATCTTGTCCCATCTTGGCAAAACCAACACCCAAAATAGAGGCAAATAAACCTAATCCAGCAAAAACGAATACCATAAGTACTGGCTTTCCACTGACACCGCCAATAGAAAGTGCTAGAACTAAGGCTGCAACCATGGCTGCAACGTTTGAGTCAAATAGGTCTGCACCCATACCCGCTACGTCACCAACGTTATCACCGACGTTATCTGCGATAACAGCAGGGTTACGAGGATCGTCTTCAGCTAAGTCAAATTCCACTTTACCAACTAAGTCAGCACTAATGTCTGCAGTCTTCGTAAAGATACCACCGCCGGCCTTAGCAAATAAAGCAAGGGTACTTGCACCAAAGCTAAAACCAAAGAGGGCTTGACTATCACCTAAAATCCAGAAAATTGCGGCAACACCTAATAGACTTGCACCAACCACAGCCATGCCCATAACAGCACCACCGCGGAAACCAGCTAAAAATGACTTGCCGATACTATCTTGTGCTGCTTCAGCAGAACGAGCATTGGCTTGAGTCGCGACAATAACGCCCACCCAACCGGCTAGAGCAGATAGTAAGGTGCCTAAAATATACGATATAGCCATGCCTATGTTATCCATAGGGGCACCTGACCATATTGGTTTTGGTAAGAATAGAACTATCAAGATTGTAACAACAATCGTAAAGATAGTAAGCAATCGGTATTCACGCTTCAGGAAGGTACGAGCACCTGCAGCAATCTGAGATCTGATGCGTCCGACCCGCTCACTGCGAATCGGGATGCTTACAACCCAGCGGTATAACCAGAAAGCAAAAGCAAAAGCGGCCACGGCTATCACAATGGAGACAGCCAGAACTAGATTGACATCAATTGGCATAAATTCCTCCTCTAGTCTGAAAAACAGACTGCAAAGCGAACGCTTTTGTGTGCGATTATCACCTATTGACCAAAATATTGCAAGTCATTTCTGGTGTAACTGTTCAGATTTGAGCATAATGACTGGTTTTGCTGTCAGATTGCACAAGAAAAGCCCCAACGTATTGTTGAGGCTCAAAATTTCTCATTGTTGTATTCAGCTTGTCTAGTCGATCTCTCTTGTAAATCCTGCCTTTTTCAAAGCGAGTACAATCGGTGGAATGAGCAGAAGCTGAACAATGATGCCAGGTAAACCTTCTACTGTTAAGCCATAGACAACTGCTTGGAAATTAAACTGACCATTCATGGTAAGCAATAATAAATAGAATGCAATGATGTACACGATACGGCCAAGCACCATAGCAATAACAAGCTTGATGATGATCTTAAGCCAGTCATTCCCCAAACGCTTATTTAGTAAGCCAATAACAAGTGCATAAGTTGCCATTTCAAATGCCATGGTTAAAGCCATCGGTACCATTGGTGGCATGGTGAAAATAGCACTTCTTATGATAGGAATAATGAATGAAACTAGTACTGCCCAAGGTAGCGGCAAGACAAATGCAGATAGCATTGCTGGGATGTGTAAAGGCGAGAGCATGCTCCCAATAGCTTGTAGTTGTCCTGTGAAATATGGCAGTACAAAAGCTAAGGCTAGCAGTATTGCTGAAAAGGTGATATTCCTCGTGACGGTTGTTGTCTGTTTTCGTTGCATCTTGATTCCCCTCAAGTTTAATAGTAAAGTGAAGACAGTTAATAGTCCAAACTTTACTACTACAATACAATAAAAGTCTTGAACTGACTACATCTATTATTGTATTGTGTCGATATGAGGAGAATATCATGCAAACTATTACACACAAAAAGCTAAAAGACGAACTATCAAGACTTGGTATGGGTAATATGCGCTTACCCCAAAAAGATGGAGAAATCGACTATCCTAAAGCAGAGAAGATGATTGACTATCTATTTGAACAAGGCGTGAACTATTACGATACCGCTTACTTCTACCATGGAGGTAAATCAGAAGACTTTGTCAGGAAAGCTGTTGTAGAACGTTATCCAAGAGATAGCTATTACATTGCCGACAAATTACCTGTTGGATGGATCGATAAGAAAGAAGACGTAGAGCCAACCTTCAATACACAAATCGAGCGTTTGGGTGTTGACGTTATTGACTATTATCTACTCCACGCCTTAAATAAGGACAGTTGGGAGAAGGCTAAACGCTTTGGTATCGACGAATTCCAACGTGAATTAAAGAGACAAGGTAAGGTAAGACACATAGGTTTTTCCTTCCATGACAGCCCAGATGTTTTAGAACAAATCTTAAATGAAGGCGAGTGGGACTTTGTCCAGCTTCAAATCAACTACTTAGATTGGTACAAATATGAAGCAGATAAGATCTATGAAAGCTGCGTCAAAAGAGATATCCCCATCATCATTATGGAGCCTATCAGAGGTGGTAGCTTAGCCAATCTACACCCTCAGGTAAAAGGTATTTTCGAAGCACATAGTCCTGATAGAACACTTGCATCATGGGCACTAAGATGGGTGGCAAACCTCCCACAAGTCGCCGTGATTTTAAGTGGTATGACTGAGATGGAGCATTGTATCGATAACGTTGCTACATTTAAGAGCATCGAACCTTTCTCTGAAGCTGAACATACAGCCATTAAAGCTGCCATGACTGAGATGGATCAATTACCTACAGTCCCTTGTACAGACTGTAAGTACTGTATCGACTGTCCAATCGAGATCGATATCCCAGGTTTATTCACCAAATACAACAACTACATTACCTTCGGCCAACAATGGCAGTTAACAGAAGCATATCTAGGTAAAGTAGACATGGATAAACTTGCCGATAAGTGTATTGAATGTGGTGCTTGTGAAGAAGTCTGCCCACAAAGAATCAATATCATCCACGAGATCGCACGCATTCACAATGAAGCGGTTGCCTTACAAGCGTAATGCATCCATTACACAACAGATCTCTAGATCAAAATTGAAATCTTGACAGAAAAATTGCCTCAAAGACGATTCTAAAGAATAATCTTTGAGGCAAATCTTTATTATAAAAGTTTTCTTTAACCGACTGAGTCACTCATGTCGAGCTTCATCAATTGATTGAGCTCAATGGCATACTCCATTGGTAGCTCTTTCGTAAATGGCTCCAAGAATCCCATGATGATCATTTCGGATGCCTTCTCTTCTGGTATGCCGCGGCTGGTTAGATAGAAGAGCTGCTCATCTGAGATCTTAGATACAGTCGCTTCATGCCATAACTCGGTTGTACCGTTTCTGATACGGTTGGTTGGCAAGGTATCTGACATGCTGAGCTCATCTAGAATCAAGGTATCACACTCAATATGTGATTTGGCTCTAAGTGCTCTAGGACCGTGGTCAATGGTGCCTCTATAGGTCGCATTACCACCATTACGAGAGATCGACTTCGAGATAACAGTAGATGAGGTATCCGGTCCAATATGAATCATTCTAGAACCAGCATCTTGTGTCATGCCCTTACCTGCAACAGCAATTGAGATGGTTGTACCTCTACTTCTTGCGCCGCGTAAGTAAATTGCAGGATACTTCATGGTGAGTTTAGAACCAAGGTTACCATCAACCCACTCTACTTGAGCATCTTCTGCTGCAATAGCACGCTTCGTGACCAAATTATATACGTTATCCGACCAGTTTTGTATGGTTGTGTAACGACAACGTCCACCTTTCTCAACGAAGATTTCAACGATCGCTGCATGAAGGGAGTTTGTTGTGTAGTTAGGTGCTGTACAACCTTCAACATAGTGCAGATCAGCGCCTTCATCAACAATGATCAAGGTGCGCTCGAACTGACCCATCTTCTCCGAGTTGATACGGAAATAAGATTGAAGCATTTGAGGTACTTTGACACCTTTAGGTACATAGATGAATGAACCACCAGACCATACGGCACTGTTCAAGGCTGCAAACTTATTATCTGTATAAGGAACAAGCTTACTAAAGTACTTCTTGAAGAGCTCTGGATGCTCTTTCAAGGCTGTATCCGTATCACAGAAGATAATACCTAAGTCCTCAATCTCTTTTTGAACTTTGTGGTAAACAACTTCTGACTCATATTGTGTTGTGACACCAGACAAGTACTCACGTTCAGCTTGGGGGATACCAAGCTTTTCAAATGTGTTCTTGATCTCTTCTGGCACGTCATCCCAAGATGTTTCTGTCTGATCGCTTGCCTTGACGTAATAGTGCATGTCTTGGAAATCGATTGTATCGATGTGTCCAAAGTCAGGCATTGGCATGGCTTCAAACTGATGGTAGGACTTCACACGGAACTCTGTCATCCACTCAGGCTCTCCTTTAAGAGCTGAGATTTGACGGACGATATCCTCGTTAATACCTTTCGGTAAAACCCTAACGTTCTTGACCTCGTCACGGAATCCATATTTATATCCTTCATCAAGCCTACCTGTAATCTCTTCAGGGCTGACTAGATCGGCCTTGGTATTCTTTATATCTTTTTCGCTCATTCCCGTCACCTCCGCATGTGTGTCTTAAAGCGTAATTGTTGTATCTGTTTTATCTTCCCCATCTTCTTCGATCCTTTGAATGCCTGCTTCTGCAGCATTCCAAGCGAGCATCGCACAGTTGATTCGGGGTGGTACCTGACTAACACCTTGTAAGCTGATACATTCATCTAGAATCTCTTCATCATAGTCTTCACCAGATACCATCTGTCTGAAGTGTTGTATCGCCAAAAGTGCTTCGTCAGTGGATTTGTTTTTTAATAGTTCAGTCATCATGGAGCCACTGGAGCAGCAGATCGCACAACCTGAACCCATATATCTGCAATCTTCTATTTTAGTCTTGTTATCGATGCATAATTGAACCGATATATCATCACCACATGAAGGATTCTTCAAATGTACTGTTTTATATCTCGGATCACCTACTAATCCTTTATTACGTGGATTCTGATAGTGATCCATAATCAATTCGCGAAATAACATATTTTGCTTAGAAGAGGACATCTAGGAAATCACCTGCCTTCTTCGTTGTTTCGATTAATCTTTCGATTTCTTCTTTCGTATTGTAAAAAGCCATACTGGCTCTTAGTGTTGCGTTTTGTTTTAACCAGTGCATCGTCGGTTGCGAACAATGGTGACCTGCTCTTAAGGATATGCCTTCTCTGTCATAGACACTTGCTGCATCGTGAGGATGAACGCCTTTGATGTTAAAGCTAACAATGCCCGATGACGTATTATTCGGATTAAAGACTAGTACGTTATCTAGTGCCATCAAGCCTTCTGCTGCCATTGTTGTTAACTCCATGACAGCCTTTTGCATACCACAAAAACCTACCCTGTTTACATAACGTATGGCTGCACCCAATCCTATGACTTCAGCAATGGGTGGTGTACCACCTTCAAAGCGATAAGGAGGCGCTCTGAACACAGAATCGTATGTATCAACATAGTCGATCATTTCACCACCAAAGGTAATCGGTGGCATCGACTCTAATAAATCATAACGACCGTACAAGACACCTACACCTGTTGGACCATATAACTTATGAGCTGAAAAGGCATAGAAATCAATGCCCCACTTATCGACATTGGGTTGTTCATGCACAATACCTTGTGCTCCATCTACAACAAATGCTGCATCGAATCGGTGTACAACCTTAGCCAAGGCTTCTAGGTCATTTTCTGCACCCATGACATTCGTGATGTGCGATAGACAAACAAGTCTTGTTTTGTCTGTCATTACCGCTTCTAAAGCGTCAGGTGTAATGACACCATTTTCATCTGGCTCGACTAAAATAAGTTTAGCCTCTTGGCGTAAGGCCAATTGTTGCCAAGGAATGTAATTCGCGTGATGTTCCGTAGGACTAGTGACGATCTCATCACCTGCTTTAACCTTTAAAGGTCCAAAGCTTTGAGCTACTAGATTTAATGCAGCAGTTGTACCTGTGGTAAAGATTACTTCTTCTGCACGCTTGGCACCGATAAAGGCT
>CAYXVJ010000061.1:7989-11720 GCA_964468675.1 uncultured Oscillospiraceae bacterium | reverse complement strand
TGCTTGCTATCTACCCGCACAGTGGACTTGCACCACCTAGTAACGTGCCATGCCTAGCACACCGACGAAAGAGGAGCCAAACTTGGCTCCTCTTTTTTCCCTCAAAATTATTCAATTAAATCGAATGATCCAAAGGTCTGAGTAAAACACTTTGAATACGCCTTTAATCGTTCAACTCTGCTTCTAAAGTCTTTGCATCAAGGCTATCCTTGGCAAGTATCGTCTGTCCACTACCCGCCAAGATGAAGTTTCCACCATCGATTGACTTTAAAGAAAGATAATACGATTCACCAATCTCCAAACCTGGTGATAAGGCGATGGTGAATGCCTCCTCTACTTTTAGCTCTTGATTCGTTTGATCAAAAGCTTCGATGACCTCAATCTGATAGGAATTAACGTATGGATTGATCTCATCATTGGACTTGATTCTTGCCAACACAATTATATCGGCTAAATCTATGGCATCATCAACGGAATTTGCATCTAAGGCTTTAAAACTATAAATAAGATCGCTTCCTTTAGCTTTACTCAAGTGCTCCTTCATTTCTTCAAGCGAACTTGATAGCTTTTGATCACCAATCAAGATATTAAGATCAGTGTCCCCATCCTCTTCAATGACTAGCTCCTCATGCACGAGCGATAAGACTAAATGAGGATACAGCACCACTTGATCAGCCTGTAAGAATAAAGTATATACCTTGTCATCCTCCAAGGTATCTGCACCAGCGTAAAGAAAAGCTGGTGTGTTCTTTGTGATCTGTCCAAAGTGCATGTCTAGAATATCAAGTTCATAACGATGGCTCGTAGGAGCAAAGTCTTCTCTATCTTTTACACGTGCACTCACCACTAAATCTGTATCTTCTAAGATATCCTCTAATGATTGATATGTTCTTACATACTCATTACTATTTTGCTTAACTAAATTGTCTTCTTCCTTTTGTGTACGATTGCTACACGCCGTTATTGGTCCTAAAACCAAACTGATTAACAATAGCATAATGCCCAATCGTTTCATTCTTAACCTCCATTCGTCTTACTACCGGTCTGTTAACTTTAGTATTAGCGAAATCTCTTACATTTATAAGATCTTTACAACTGCCAGTAATCTCATTTCAAATTCTGTAAAATTTTCAATATCAAGTATTGTCGATCTGTTTTCTTTTTCTGAAACTGCCTAATATTTGATGCGCTTACACTAGCGTGAAAAGCAAACGTATATTGACGTGACTAGAAGCAATACAATACATCTTGCTGCATTTCTCATGATAAAATCTCCAAGTAAAATTACTGTATATTTGCAAAAAAGAAATCGCCTATATTTCAAATAAATTATACCATATGCACAATTGCTGAGGCAAGGAATATACTCAAGCATCTGATCCTTCTAAAGAGCTTGCGCTTTAAAAGCTAATGCCTAGCATGCGTACAGTAGATCCACATGGATGAATCAATATACAGGCAACATGCTGCAAGAGTGGCACACATCAAAAAGGAGATCAAAATTGATCTCCTCTTAATCCGTAGCTGAATAATATTACTTAATGTTCGTTACAAAAAATCTTTTTTGCACGCTCCACGATATCGCTTATTGCAACGAGCTCGACTTCATCCGTGCCATTAATCTTGAACTCTACCTTGCCATCTTTAATGTCACGGCCAACTGTAATTCTCAAATAAGCACCAATAAACTTAATGCCTGCACGTTCATCTCTGTCATCTAGAAGTACGTCAAAGCCTGCTTGATTTAATGCTTGATACGCTTCTTCTGCTGCATTCATTTGCTCTTCATTCTTAGCGTTTATTGGAATAATGGCTACTTCAATAGGTGCGATTTGCTTCGGCCACAAGATACCTTTTTCGCTGTGGTTTTGTTCCACAATGGCAGCCATACAACGGGCAGGTCCAATACCATATGAGCCCATCACGACAGGGAGCATATTGTTTTGCTCGTCTGTATAGTATAGATCCATAGCTGTAGCATATTTCTCACCTAGTTTGAAGGTATTTCCAATCTCAATACCACGCTTGAACGTAACAGGACCTTCTCCGTTCTCGCACATATCCCCTTCTTGAATCTCGCGGATATCAGCGATGGTTTCTACTTTGAAGTTCTCAAGATTCACGTTCTTGTAGTGGGTATCTAGCTTATTTGCACCGACTATGAAGTTGGCCATAAGCTCTACTTCCTGATCCATAACGATGGGAATTTCAAGGCCAATAGGACCTGCAAAACCAACAGGTGCATTCGTAACGCTTTCAACAATATGTGCTGGAGCCATTTCGATTTCAGACTTATCTAAAAGCTTTAAGAGTTTGGTCTCATTTAGCTCATGGTCACCTCGAAGTAAGCATGCCACTGGTTCACCATCGACTAGGTAAATGAGAGTCTTGACGAATTGCTTGACATCTTCACCTAGGAAGCTTGAGACCTCTTCAATGGTTCGTGCATTGGGTGTATCTACTGCTTCATAAGCTAGATGCTCTTCTGTAGATTTAGGCCCTGAAGGGATACATTTAGCGACTTCTAAGTTGGCTGCATAGCCAGATGCTTCATGAATCACTAAGATGTCTTCACCGATATCTGTGACAGCCTGGAACTCTTCTGATAGAAGACCACCCATGACACCTGTATCTGCTTTAACGATGACGTAGTCTAAATCCATACGGTCAAAAGAACGCTTATAGGCATTGAACATAGCATCGTATGACTTGTCTAAACCATCTCTATCCTTATCGAAGGTGTACGCATCTTTCATGGTGAATTCACGAACACGGATCAAACCAAAACGTGGTCTCGGCTCATCTCTAAACTTGGTTTGGAACTGATAAAGCGAAAAAGGCATGTCCTTATAAGAGCGAATCATCATCTTCGCGGCAGAGGCAAACAATTCTTCATGTGTTGGCCCTAAAACAAAGGGACGATTGAAGCGATCCTTTAGCGCAAACATGCTATTACCAAAAGACTCTCGTCTTCCTGAATTGATAAATACCTCTTCTGGAATTAAAGCCGGCATGGACAATTCTTGACTGTCAATGGCATTCATTTCCTCTCGGATAATGTTCTCAATCTTCTCCAAAGCCTTTAAGCCCAGAGGCATCATCATATATACGCCAGATGATGATTTCTTAATCATTCCAGCACGAACGAGTAGATTACCACTAATGGAATCCTCATCTTTTACATCTTCACGTAGTGTATAAAAAAAGGCCTTACTTAATCTCATTTTCTTCCCCACTCCAATTACATACTAAACATCGTCTATTATGACACAAACAAGGGGTAATCTCCAAGTACCTTGTTTTAAAAAAGGAAATCCGACTTCCTAAAAAGCCGGATCTCCTCTAACAGTATTTTAATTTAAGTCAGATGTGACTTAAGAGCAACCGGTAGTTGTACCACAGTCCATACAGACATAGCAGGTACCGTTTTGAACCATACGAGGGCTAGAGCATGTGCTGCATAGTGTTCCATCGTAAACACGTTCACCATGTAAGGCTGCTTCCTTGGCTGCCTCATGGATAAAGGACTTGCCATACACATCAACATCAATGTCTGCTGCATCTTCTGCCTTACTTTGTACCTCCACTTGCTTTGTATTCTCCTGACTCATCTGGAGCTCACGAGCAAGCAGTGGTGGTATCGGTTGCTTCGCATCTTCAGGCTTTACCTGTGCACGGCTAAAGTCGCCTAACTCAATAAAAAAAGAAAATAGATACAGATAAATGTTGAC
>CAYXVJ010000061.1:0-7979 GCA_964468675.1 uncultured Oscillospiraceae bacterium | reverse complement strand
CTCAATATCAATAATCTTACTGATCAAGTCTGAAATCGAGCTTGCATACTTGATATATGGGTGACGCTGTACGAAGCCATATGGCTCGTAGCGTTGACCACGAAGCATCTTCGAAATGTTCCATGCAGGTACCTTGTACTGTAGCATCACCGAGATGGTCTTAGATAGTGAATTCAGTAGCCCCATAATGGTTGTGCCTTCACGGTCTGTGGTGATGTAAATCTCTGAGATCTCACCTTCATCGTTACGGTTAACGGTGGTATAAATCTTAACGTCATCAATCTGAGCTGGGTGTGTGTGTCCTGAACGAATACCTGTTAACTTCACACGTGAAGATCCTGGATTCTCATTAACCTTAGCAGCAGGTGCTGGTGTAACAGGTGCTTTGACGACCTGCTCTACTGGAGCTACATTTTGCTCTACAGAAGACAAGGACTCAGCAACATTGGCCAGCTCCTCTTCTAGCTCTGTCTCGCGCTCAATGAGATCGTTTGCCTTCTTCAAGAGATCGTAGTAGTTCAAGTCTTCTAGACCGTGGTTACTAGATGCTTCTTCAAGTCTTGTATTTAATGGTTGAGCAGACTTTGAACCGTCACGGTATAGGGTAATACCCTTGACACCAGTCTTCCATGCGAGGAAGTGAACGTTCTTGAAATCTTCTACTGTTGCGTCGTTTGGTAGGTTAACGGTTTTAGACATGGCACCGGATACGAATGGTTGCAAGGCTGCGACCATTAATACGTGTCCTTCTGGAGCGATGTAGCGCTTACCTGTACCAGAGGTGTTTGCCGTATCAAAGATAGGATAATGCTCTTCTTTTAGGTATGGAGCGCCTTCAATCTTACCGTCTAAAATCATGCCATTTTCGTCTTTACGATCGACATAATCAACAATTGCTTCAATCTCTTCACCGCCATAACCAAGGTTCTTCAAGGCTACAGGAATGAGTGGGTTCGCTAAGATCATTGCACCACCACCAACAAGCTTCTTGTAGGAAATGTGGGAGAAGAATGGCTCGATGGATGTTGAGTCACAGTCCATAGCAAATGAGATGGTACCGGTTGGTGCCATAACGGATACTTGAGCATTTCTATAACCATGCTTACGGCCTAATTCAACAGCGTTTTGCCAGGCAGGTACGAGCAGTTCAGCTAAAGCCTCTTCTCCGATCTCTGACAGGGCTTCTAAGTCCAAGCGATATGGTTCGTAGCTTAAGTCCTCATAAGCATCCTTACGGGCTGAGGAAGCACGTGCGTGGTTTCTAATGACGCGGTTCATGTGCTCCTTGTTGAGCTCGTATGCCGAGAATGGACCGATTGCTTTAGCCATCAAAGCAGAGACTTGGTAGCTGCGTCCCGTTAAGAGCGAGACGAGTGCTGCCGAGAATTGTCTAGCTTTCTCAGAGTCATAAGGCATGCCCTTCACCATAAGCAGTGAACCTAAGTTGGCAATACCAAGACCTGTTGTACGGAAGACTTCTGTTCTTCTTGCAATATCTTCTGTTGGGAATTGACCCCAATGAATAGAAGATTCAAGCACGAGTTGGACAAGGTCAATGTAATGGGCATAGCCATCGATGTCATATGTACCAGTCTCTTCATCGTAGAATGCATAAACGTTAATCGATGCAAGGTTACAGCTTGTATCGTCTAAGAATGCATACTCACCACATGGGTTTGTAGAATTCAAACGGTTATGGTCTGCCCAAAGCTGTCCATCTTCACCAGCAGGGCTTGTATGCCATTGGTTGAATGTATCCGTAAATTGTGGTGCAGGGTCTGCACAACGCCATGAGGACTCATTAATCTTATCCCAGAGGTCTTTGACTTTGACTTCGCGGTTCAATGATTGATCCACACGACCAACTAATTCGATTGTTGCATCTGGCTCCATCTCAAGGAGTTCTACCTTGCGCATGAAGTCATCGCTGATACGAATGGAGTTATTCGAGTTCTGTCCTGAAACAGTATTGTATGCTTCGCCATCGATGCCACTGTCGTAGCCCATCTTGGCAAGTGCCCAGACCTTGTCTTCTTCTTTGGCCTTCCAAGTAATGAAGTTCTCAATTTCTGGATGGTCAATGTCAAGGCAAACCATCTTGGCTGCGCGACGGGTCGTACCACCAGACTTAATAGCACCAGCATTACGATCCAAGCCACGCAAGAAACTCATCAAACCAGAGGATTGTCCACCGCCAGATAAACGCTCGCCTTCTGCACGAATCTTAGAGAAGTTAGAACCTGTACCCGAGCCACCCTTAAAGAGTTTAGTCTCGGTTACATATTGCTCAGATATTGAGTGTGCACCTAAGAGTTGGTCCTCTACAGAGACGATGAAACAAGCAGATGCTTGAGTTCTTGTATAGTCATCTGTTGCTTGAACAACCTTACCTAATTCTTGGTCAAAGTAGAAGTTACCTGCACCAGTACCGCTGATGCCATAAGCACGCTTCAAACCAGTGTTGAACCATTGTGGAGAGTTTGGTGCATAGATCTGCGCCAATAAGCCATAAACAAGCTCATCGTATAGAATCTGGCTTTGCTCCCCTTCTTCGATCATTTCTTCATCGATAAGCGATGCTACCCAGAAGTCGACCATACGGTGGGCTACCTGGCGCATCGATGTTTCATAACCCAGCTCACCTGGTACACCTGCCTTACGGAAATACTTGGATGCAATGATGTCGACAGAGTTTTGAGAGTAGTTCTCAGGGAACTCAAGGTTTGGCATATCGACCAAGACCTTACCTGTCTTATAGTCGGTAGTACGAACATCACGCTTCGCCCATGTAAATAAGTCATAGACGGTCTTCTCAGACTGACCTTCTAATTCTTTCGTATAGTAACGAACAATTACGTCGCCTAGTTGCTTTGGTTTCTTAAGTATGTCTACTTTATCACTTTGAGTCATTTGCTTACTCATCCTACCGCCTCCATGTTTCTTCTTATCTCATTTGATTCTCTATTGACGAGGTCTACAGATCACATTAAACTAGATCACTGGACCACAAGTTAAGAAAAGATATGTTTTATGATAAGCACAGATATGCTTCCTGTCAACCATCTTAAACCACAACATATTGTGTTGACAATTCGTTTCGTTACCACATCTAGTGCTTTCGATCTTATTAGTACATACAAGAAAAAAGCATAAACATGCACGAAAACAAGTCAAAACAGTCTTTTTGCAGTAGAGCCAAGGACGACATGACAACATCACTTAAACTATAAAATGGTTGTATTTTTTCCTTTAAGACAACATGACATAGCACGTAAACACAGTAAAAAACCGAAGCTTAGATCATTTTTTCAAAAACTTCGGTTTATATACTGTGCATTTTCGACTAAGTTTTCCGATTGAAAGTTTAACGCCCTCGCTGTACTTCAATGACATCACGTATGGCTTTTATACGGCCTAGTACGCGATCGTACTGTGCTTGGCTCGTGACTTCTATCGTCAACATCACGGTTGCTGTAACATCTTTGTAAGCTTTCATCTGCCCTGAGATAATCGACACCTTCTCTTCTGCGATTGCATTTGAGATCTCACTTAACAGATGGGATCTGTCATGGGCAATGATTCTAAGCTCAACTTGGTAGGTCTGATTCGTGATATCATCTTCATCCCAGTAGACATCAATCAAGCGAGACGCACGTTCGGCATCTTCTGGACCTGATGCGGATGCAGCCAAGATATTTCTAATGTTCGAACAATTCCTACGGTGTATCGCAACGCCCTTACCTCTAGTGATGTAACCCACAATAGGATCTCCTGGCACAGGACTACAACATCTAGACATACGAACCAAGCAGTTATCCATACCGGCAACGACGATACCAAACTCATTTTTACTACGCTTACGCTTCTTCTTGCCAGGCGCTTTCATTGGAGCGATTTCGCCGTCTTCTAACAGCGCTGTCGTCTGAGGGCTATACACCACTTGACCTGTCTGTGAGACACGGTAACCAAGCTTTAATTGCTCATCTATAGGCAAGCTCTTGATGTACTCATCACGTAGACGAGGAATGACCTTACCTGCCGTAATCGTGCCGTGGCCAATTGCAGCATACAAGTCGTTCATGGTCTGCAAACTATGACGGTTTAGCATAACTTCAATATAGTCTGGTTTCATAAGCTGGAGTGCTGTAAAACCAGTCTTCTTGAGCTCACGCTCAAACATATCCTTACCACGAGAGATGTCCTCATCTCTCATGGCCTTCTTAAAGAAGGTATTGATTTTAGATCTGGCCGAACTAGACTTAATTAATTTCAGCCAGTCTCTGCTAGGTCCTACCACCTTATCTGAAGTCAAGATCTCTACGATATCACCGTTTTGAAGCTCATAAGACAAAGGCACAATACGGCCATTTACCTTCGCCCCATACATGTGGTTACCAATACCCGAGTGAATGGTGTAGGCAAAGTCTATAGGTACAGCTCCCTTAGGTAGGGAGATGACATCACCTCGTGGCGTAAAGACAAAGACCTCTTCAGTGATGAGACCTGTTTTCAAGGAGTCGAGGTACTCACTTGCATCACGCATATCCTTTTGCCAATCCAATAATTGACGAAGCCAAGATAGCTTGCTCTCGACATCCTCATTGGATTCAGTAATCACCTGATGCTTACCGCCACCCTCTTTATACTTCCAGTGTGCAGCTAAACCGAACTCAGCGGTACGGTGCATGGTGTAGGTACGTATCTGGACTTCAAACGGTATACCTTTAGGGCCAATGACTGTCGTATGAAGCGACTGGTACATATTCGGTTTAGGCATGGCAATGTAGTCTTTAAAACGACCTGGCATAGGTTTGTACATATCATGTACTTGACCTAAGACGGCGTAGCAGTCTGCGACTGTACCAACAATGACACGGCAGGCAAATAGATCGTAGATTTGATCTAAATTCTTCTCTTTTGTCTTCATCTTGCGGTAGATCGAATAAAAATGTTTCGGCCTACCTTCAATCTCACACTCAATACCCAAACCTGAAATCTCTTTTTTGAGTTCCATCACCACTTGCTCTAAGTGCTGCTCTCGTTCAGCTCTTCGCTGAGAGATGGCACCTACAAGCTCGTAGTAGACATTCGGATCTAGATACCTTAAGCATAAATCTTCTAATTCCCACTTCCAGCGATAGACACCTAGTCTACTGGATAAAGGGGCATAGATATCTAGTGTTTCTTGGGCTTTTTGAATTTGCTTTTCGCGTGGTAAATGCTTCATCGTCCGCATGTTGTGCAGGCGGTCAGCAAGCTTAATCCAAATAATGCGGATGTCGTTTGCCATCGCTAAGAACATCTTACGGAAATTTTCTGCTTGTAATTCTTCTTTCGAATGGAAGCTCATCTTATCGAGCTTGGTGACACCGTCAACCAACATGCCGACGTCTTCACCAAAGCGTTTAATTAGCTCTTCTTCTGTACAGTCAGTATCTTCTACGACATCATGTAGGAGTGCTGCAATTAAAGTTGCATCGTCTACTTCAAGCTCAGTTAAGATGTCAGCTACAGCGATTGGGTGCAAAATATATGGTTCACCCGTTGCCCTTTTTTGATCTTGATGTGAAGTCACAGCAAAATCAACAGCCTCAAGAATCAACTTTGTATTGCCATTTGGCATGTAAGCCTCATAGTGTGACAATAACTGAGCGACTGCTTCTTTAATGTCTTCTGTATAGTGCTTTGGAATTTGTGAATAGATGTCACCATCCACGTGGTCACTGATACGGTGTAGGTAATCAGAGGTTTGAATAACCGATTGTCCATCTACAGTACGTAATACATCCCTAACCATTGCACCATCCGCAGGATCTGGCTTCTCGACTCTTGTCTCTACGCTCGGTGAAACATCGGACTTAGCGGCTTTTTCATCCGAATTCGCTCGATCAATTTGATAATCCATGATGTTTCCCTCTCTTTCTTTATGTCAAGTTGAAGTCGCTAAGCGCTTCCAGGTTGGCGTCGCATATAGATCCACTTTCTCTTTAGGTTCTATCAATGCGAGCAACAACTCATCTTCATTGATTCTACGTATAACAATCAGGCCGGCCTCACGATAGATCTCCAAAACCCGCCTGACATGAAAATCATTACTATTAATATTATACATGCTTTTTAATGCACGTGTCAGATCAGCGATACAAAAGCGCTTTGGCCCTTGATCTAAGACCTGCCTCAGGTATAGATAAACAGAAGATAGCACATCTTTTTTAGGTTCTGTAGTCTCAAGCTCTGTACCCAATATAGCAGCTAACTCTTCTCCAGACCATTCCTTATATTCTTGGTACAGCTTTTCTTTTTCCAATATTTTTTCTTGATACGATCGATCACTTTGTGCTTCCACTTCTGCAAAGTCTTCTACCATCAGTTTAATCGTCTCTTTACCACGGAAACGATCCAAACCCATCTTGACAATGAAGTGTGCATGTTTAACCGTGCTATCAAGTTTAGCTGCACCCCAAAAGTAAAGCGCTGTAACAGTAGACTTCCCGATCAACAGGCTTAATCGTAAATGCTGACCATCTTGACCAATGACTCGATAGTCTTTCACCTTAGCAGCTTCTAATAGAAAGTATGGCGAGGCATGTGAATCACCAAAGGGTTCTAATCGTTCTAAATCCCTGACTTGATCCAGTGTTAGATCTTCTTCTTGAAGACTAAACTCAAAGTAACGATCCGTATCCATTAAAGTTTCTCGATCAAGCTTATCTGCTGCTTCTTGGAAGGCACGTCTGAAATCATCTAACTGATCGAAGGCTACAGAGACGCCACTGGCTGCATGGTGTCCACCATAAGCCTTTGTATAGTCTTTAGCTGCCTCTATGAGTTCTAAGACGCTTGCAGATCCATACGTCCTTGCTGAACCACGCCAAAAGGGCTGTTCTGGATCCGATTGATGGTCTTGCATCAAAGCTACAACAGGACAAGCTAATTGCTCAGATAAGCGCTGCGCAATGATACCCATAACGCCTGCGTGACCATGCTTCAAGCCTAAGACCACGCCTTTATGCGTAAGCCATTCTGGATGCCTTAACAGCTGTTTATTCGCCTCTAATATCGCTTCTGCTTCAATTTCTTTACGCTCACTGTTTTGCTCTAGTAAATCAGATACAAGATCTCTAGCAATCGCTTCATCGTCTGTTAATAAAAGTTCTAATGCCGTTGATCCATCGCCTAGACGACCTGCAGCATTAATTTTAGGACTAAGCTTATACGCCAAATCTGTAGCCGTAATGTATCGGTGATCGACCTTAACCCCTGCCATTAAGGCTTTTAATCCAGGAGATGGGTTTGTTTTCATCTTATCTAAGCCTAAGCGAACAATGCTTCTATTCTCTCCTCTAAGGCTCATGGAGTCAGCAACAGTGCCGAGAGCTGCCAGATCAACATAGTCTTGCCATAAGTCCTCTTGACCAATTTTAAGCCCCAAAGCATGGATTAGTTTTAAAGCGACTCCAGCACCTGCTAGTGTCTTCGTGTGTGAATAATCGTCTAAACGATTAGGATTTACAACAGCTTTAGCTCGTGGTAATTCAGCTAAACAACGATGGTGATCTGTAATTATGACATCTATACCAGCTTCATTTAAAACATCTACTTCATCAAAACTTTGCACGCCGCAGTCACACGTTAAGACCAAATCGACCTTTTCACTTAAAGCTTTATTGACACCAGTTTCAGACAAACCATAGCCATCGGTCAAGCGATTCGGAATGAAAGGAATACATTCTAATCCCAATCTACTCAAGGCTCGTAGCAAGATAGCTGTTGACGTCATACCATCGGTGTCATAGTCACCGTGGATCAAGACCTTGGCCTTCTTATCAATCATTTTAATTAAGTAATCAACAGCCTTGTCGAGGAAGCCGTTGCGCTTCATAGAACCGCCGCCTACTACAACAATAGCTTTTTTACCTTCGAGTGTTTTTAAACTTGAAAGAGCGTCTTCGCCATGATAAATATCTCTGGGTAATGTA
>CAYXVJ010000060.1:2365-11953 GCA_964468675.1 uncultured Oscillospiraceae bacterium | reverse complement strand
CCCAAAATAGCTATTTCAGATCGTCCAATCTTCATATAACTAAACTTGAGCATCATCACTTTCTTACTGCGAGCACTTCTAGATAAACCCTTGGTTTCCAAAGCCTCAACAGTCATCTTTACCCGTTTAGCGGTGTTTAAAATCATGGGGTAAAAAGATATAATCACCATCTTCACATAATAGGCTGCGACATTGATGCCACCCCACTTTGCTTCTGGCTTCATACCACGCAAGCGAAATGAGTTAAAT
This sequence comes from uncultured Oscillospiraceae bacterium, assembly GCA_964468675.1. Lineage (GTDB taxonomy): Bacteria > Bacillota > Clostridia > Saccharofermentanales > Fastidiosipilaceae > CAYXVJ01. Next base: position 11,704 of record CAYXVJ010000060.1, on the reverse strand, counting down.
ATGCTGTTGTACTCATCAATTAGCATCGGCAATACTCTGTAGCCATAAGAAATGGCAAAGCAGAATCGATCGGGCAATCCAAAGCGCTGTAAGGCATCACCTAGTTTTTCAGGATCCATACTCGTAAAGATTGAAATTGTCGCCAAGGAGACAATGAGGAGCTTTAAGGACACCGTAAGCAAGGCAAGGAGCGCATCCATAGCCCCTCCGAAGAATAAAACAATAAAGTAAGTCGTAAATGTCTGGGTAACAAAACCAAAGGCCATTTAAGCGATGATCAGGACACTGACTCTACACAAGACAGCCATGGTAGCAGCGATAAAAAATAAGCCAATTAAGATAGGCAAGTCATAAAATAGCCATGGAACAACACTGAAGGCCAAGTACCAAATAATCAAAGCCCTTGCATCTAGACCATGCAAGATGGATCTAGGATTCCCATATGCAGTCCTCATAATCTCAAATTTTATATTCTCCACTGTTAAGAAGTCTTGGATATTCTCAAGAACCGTCTTTTTTTCTTTTTTCACAAAAGTCCTCCTGATACAAGCTCATATGCATGCAAGCGCTTTGCACACTCCTTGACACTAAGGCTAAGAGGATGCATCTCTAAGCGGCGAGACAATTCTGTAATTTGTGGTGGGATTAAATTCGCCTTTGCAAGAACAGCATCGTTCGAGAATAAGTCTTGAGGGTTCCCATCGAAGAGTAGCTTACCTTCACTAAGTACAATGACCCTTGAGGCCCAATCCGCCACCAACTGCATATCGTGGGTCGCAACGATAGCTATTTTAATGTGTTCACGTAGTATATGCAGTAGATTCAATAACTCTCTTCTAGATGAAATATCAAGGCTACCTGTCGGTTCATCTAAGAGTATGACATTCGGCGTCATCCCCATGCCAATGGCAAGGGATACCCTTCGTTGCTGTCCACCAGATAGTAAGCGAGCATCTTTATGTCGTAGATCATCTAGACTTAGTGTCTTTAAAATCTCATCTACACGTGCTTCATAGCCGTCTACTTGTCTTGCCTTCATAAAGTAGGCAACATCGCTCTCAATGCTATCATCAATAAACATCTCCTCAGGGTTTTGATAAATGAACGCCACTTTATTCGCTACTTCTTCAGGAGATAGTTTGGCTATATTATCTCCAAAGAGCTTAATACTGCCAGATCTGGGTTTCATTAAACGAGATAGGAGACGAAGCAATGTTGATTTACCTGCACCATTGTTGCCGACAATCGCAATCCGTTCATTTGTATAAAAGGATAAGTTGATGTCTGTTAAGACCACCTTGTCTTCTTTCTTATAGTCACGGTAACTCGCACTTAAATCCTTAATCTCAATACTAGGCATAGGTTTCTTGCTAGGGCTTAAAATCACACGCTGTTTAGAGCTGTGTGTATTGATTTTGAAATCTTTAAAATATGAAACAGCCTCATCAAGGTCAATTGGATACGGCTTGGGGCAGTCTAATGTAGCTGCAAGTTGAGTAACTTGAGGCGCATGAATCTTACTGTCAACTAGAGTTTCTGTATCTTGAAGCGCATCCTTTACAGGGCGAATCCACTTCACATTACCATCTTTCATCAAGAGTACGTCTTTACAGTATTCTGCAATGAACTCTGTATGGTGTTCGATGACAATAATGGTTTTCTTATGCTCTTCGTGAAGCTTTTTAAGCATCTCATAGGTACGCTTCGCGTTATAGGGATCCAATTGAGCTACCGGTTCATCAACGATGATGTACTCAGGATCGACTGCAACAATAGCCGCTAAGGCAACCATATGCTTTTGACCACCCGATAATTGCCATATACGCTCATCCCTTAAATGCTCGATCTCTAGTATCTCTAAAGCTCTGTTAGCCCGTTCTAAAAAATCATCAAAGCCATAGTTCATCGGCGCATAAGAGACCTAATCAAAACAGTAGAATGAACGATGCTGTTTTCAAAATCTTGATACACGTAACCTACATGTTCAGACAATGTGGCTACATCCGATGTTCTAGTATCTATGCCATTGACAGTGATCTCACCTATTAAATCACCGACAAAGAAATGGGGAATAATCCCGTTAAATAGCTTACACAGGGTTGACTTACCTGAACCATTTGATCCTACAATTGCAAGGAAAGTACCAGGCTTTATCTTAAGATTTATATTCGATAAAGCCTTGAACTCTTGACCTGGGTAGGTAAAACTACAGTTTCTTACTTCTAGCATTGTACTTACGCCCGTGTCTCCTCATCTAAATCAAGATCGTACTTTTTACCACCGCGCTTACGGATTAGAAGCACAACCACAATGACTGCAATAACAGCAATAGCGATACCTGCATAGAGCCATGTATCACCGTATTGATCTAGAAAGTCTGGCTCCCAAACTGCAAAGGTGTAACCCAATTCTTCTGCAAAGGCTACAGCACCCGATACAACGAATAAAGCCAATGCAATCAAGACTCTCTTTGGACTCATAAAGGACCAGCTTACTTGAGGTCTAGCAGTGCGAGGCTTCATACCCAAGAGTGGCTCAATCTTACCGTATAGTTTAGGTACTAAGAACAAGGCAGGAATTGCACCGAAGATGATTCCTGAAATAATTAAGTCTGTTACAAAAGCGACAATCTCAACAGCAAAGATACTCTCAGGTAAACCTTGCACGGCACTAAACTCTTCTACACCAACTACTACCTTTAAGGTATCTACAACACCACCAACAAACTTATCAATACCAACTAATACGACTGGAGCCCAGAAGATTTGTCTTTTATTTAGTGGATTAGAAAGCAACATACCAGCTACATAGATACCGATAGACATTTGTATAAAGGATTCTAATTCACCAATACCCCCAAAGTCACCCATTAATAAACTGCTAAAAATCACCTTACCTGTCACTGCACCCAATGCGACTTGTGCTGGTGCAAAAAGTGCCGCTAAGGTTGCTGGTATAAAGGCAAAATAGGATATACCCAACTCTACAGGACCAATATTAATGTCTGGCACGATTTCTAGTACCAACTCTGATAGACCAAAAACAGCCATCGCCAAAATAAATATCATGGTCTTTTGACTAGATGTAATGTCACGATCTGATCTTAGATTGCTTCTTGTTTGAACTTGACTCATGTCAACACCCTCCAAAAATTTTACTTCACTACAATCTTATAAATCAAATATTATCTAAGCATTGGACATATGTTAAAATTACGGCTGTAATATTTCCCCATACTTAACAAGAGGACGAATTATGATTGAGCTCGAAAATATCAACAAGCATTTTCGCGTGGCAAGAAGAAAGTCTGGCTTTGGCCAGGCTATTAAAGCCCTCGTTTCACGCGAATACCACGACATACACGCCTTAAACAATGTGTCCTTCAAGATCCAAGAAGGTGAGATGGTAGGCTACATTGGTCCCAACGGTGCCGGTAAGAGCACCAGCATTAAAATCATGTGTGGCATATTAACACCGGATAGCGGTAACTGCACGATTGACGGCTTAACCCCATGGAAGAATCGTAAAGAACATGCAGCGCACATCGGTGTCGTCTTCGGTCAACGTAGCCAACTTTGGTGGGATGTACCTGTAGGAGATAGTTTTGACTTAATAAGGGATATCTACAAGGTGGAGCAAAACCAATACCGAAACACACTAGATGAGCTGGTATCCATACTTGATCTAGAAGACATTATTAAGACGCCTGCAAGAAACTTAAGTTTAGGCCAACGCATGCGCTGTGAAATAGCAGCCTCTTTGCTTCATCAACCCAAAATTTTATTCTTAGATGAACCGACCATCGGTTTGGATGCAATCTCTAAACTTGCGGTACGAAACTTCATTCGTAAACAAAATAAAGAGCATGGTACAACAGTTGTTTTAACGACGCACGACATGCAAGACATTGAAGCATTAACAGAGCGCATCTTACTAATTGGTAACGGTCAGATTCTATTGGATGGAAGGCTTAATGAACTTCGTCGTTTAGCCTCCAGCAAAAGACAGATCACACTTGAATACCAAGGTCCTAAACCAAAACTAAACGGTCACATTAAAATCTTAAGAGAAACACCAGGTCACTTACAGCTTGAGATTGATACAACAATAGAGACAATATCGAATACGATAGCCTACCTCTCTAATGAATGTACAATTCAAGATTTATCCGTGAGCGGCATTAGTTCTGAAGAACTCATCGCTAATTTGTATCGGACGTATAAGATATGAAATTGACAACAAGCAATCCTTATCTATCCTTGTTTCGCATCCGCTTCATTCATAACCTACAGTACAGGACAGCGGCCTTAGCAGGTCTTGCCACACAATTTGTGTGGGGCCTCATGCAGCTGCTTGCATTTAAAGCCTTCTATACGACAAACCCTCATGCCTTTCCAATGCTCTTTGAACACACGGTAGCCTATATCTGGCTGCAACAAGCCTTCCTTGCCTTGTTTATGATGTGGTTTTATGAGATGGATATCTTTGACTTAATCACAAACGGGAATGTAGCGTATGAGCTCTCTAGGCCAATAGATATCTATTGGAAGTGGTTTATGCAGACCCTAGCTAGTCGTAGTAGTAAAGCTGTACTTCGCTGTATGCCTGTGTTAATCCTAGCCTTCTTAGTCCCCAAACCTTATCGCCTCATCTTGCCAGACAGTTTCCTGCAATTCGTCCTCTTTGTCGTATCCATGCTCTTAGGCTTACTTGTAGTCGTCTCTTTTTCGATGCTTGTATACATCTCAAGCTTCTACACGATATCTTCTCAAGGTATAAGAATCATGGTCGCAGCCTTGTCTGACTTTCTTGCCGGCGCCTTAATTCCACTTCCTTTCTTCCCAGATAGAATCAAGCAATTCATTAGCTTCTTACCTTTTGCTAGCATGCAAAGTACACCACTACTGATCTACAGTGGTCATATCAGTGGATATCAACTTTTAAAGTCCCTAACCTTACAAGTCTTCTGGCTTGTAGCATTATTAGTGATCGGACGTATCTTAATGGCAAGTGCAATCAAGAAAACCGTGGTGCAAGGAGGATAGAAGTGAAACTTTACACAAGATTTTTGCTCATACACATAAAAGCACAGATGCAGTATAAAGCATCGTTCTTTTTAACGCTCCTAGGACAATTCTTCACTTCTTTTACAGCGCTCTTAGCGGTCTTTTTCATGTTTAATCGTTTCAATGAAGTAGATGGCTTTGCACTAGAAGAGGTATTGCTTACCTTAGCAACAATTCTCTTAGCCTATTCACTGGCTGAATGTTTTGCTAGAGGCTTTGACCTCTTCCCCCGCATGATAGGAAATGGTCAATTCGACAGGATATTAGTCAGACCTAGAAACATCATCTTTCAAGTACTCGCATCAACCATAGAATTTACAAGGCTAGGTCGTATGTTCCAAGCGATCTTAGTCTTTGTCTATGCGATTCCAAATAGTAGCGTTGTTTGGACAGCCAATCGCGTGCTGACTTTAATATTGATGGTTCTATGCGGCACCATACTCTTTTTCTTCTTGTTCTTAATCTATGCATCCTTCTCTTTCTTCACTATTGAAGGTATAGAATTCATGAACATCTTCACCGATGGAGCAAGAGAGTTTGGACGCTACCCTTTTTCTATTTATGGTGAAGAAGTCTTAAAAATATTGACCTACATCATCCCCATAGCCTTGATTCAGTACTATCCCTTGCTCTTCTTACTCGGTAGAGAAACATCCATCCTCTACATGCTCTCTCCAGTCATCAGCTTATTTTTCGGCATTCCAGCCTATTCATTTTGGCGTTTTGGGCTAAAAAAATACAAATCGACAGGATCTTAAACATTTTAGCCACTTTATCTTTAATTATTTCAAAACTGAAACGTTTGTTACTAAAAGTAAGTTGATTACAAGTTATGATAGACTCATCGAAAGTTCAGACAACATATTTATGGAGGTTATTTATGTCTAAGAAGATTGGTTTAGTAGTTGGTAGTATCCGTAAAGATTCATTTAGTGGTGGAGTCGCCAAAGCATTAGCTACCCTTTTCCCTAGCGACTATGAAGTGTCAGTCCTTGAGATTGATCACTTACCACTTTACAATCAAGATTCCGATGAGAATTCACCTGAGAGCTATGTACGCTTCCGTGAATTAGTAGAAGCACAAGATGCTTTCGTCTTCGTCACACCTGAGCACAACCGCTCCATTCCTGCTGCATTGAAGAATGCGCTAGACGTCGCATCACGTCCATATGGTGCTAATAAGTGGAATGGTAAGCCAGCACTCATCGCTTCAAACTCACCAGGTGCCATTTCCGGCTTCGGTGCCAACCATCACTTCCGCCAGATTGGTACATTCTTAAACCTTGATATGGTCGCTCAACCAGAAGTATACCTTGCCCAAGTCAACGCTTTAATTGACACAGATGGTAACTTCTTGAATGAAGGCACAAAGGGTTTCTTACAATCAGCTGTCGATGCACTCATCGCCAAGATGAAGTAAAAATAAAACTACATAAGCTATTAGAAAGGAGCCGCAAGCGGCTCCTTTTTACTGTCTTATTTAAGATTAAATAACTTTTGTTTCTAAAATTCATCTTCTTCTGTTTGCTCCGACTCATCGTCAGAAGGTAAGAGTTCAAGGAAGCCATTATGTACGCGTAGTCTAACCTTATTGTCTTTAAAGCCTGCTTCTTGTAAGACTTCTTTTGGCAATTGTACTCGGCCTACCCGATCCAAAATCAAGAACTCTTCGTGGGTGTCACTAGAGGCCATTTCATCTTCCTCATGCATAGAGCCTAAGGCATCAACGTTCTTTAACATCTCCGCATAGCTTTCACGAATCAAGCGCTCTGAGCTGATCTTACCGTCTTGAATAGAAATCACCCTCGAGACTTTAATGGACAAGCCATGGTCGTGGGTAACCATGACGATCGTTAAACCAAATTCTTGATTCAAGCGTTTGAATAAGTCAAAGATTAGGTTACTCGTCTTTAAGTCAACAGAACCTGTTGGTTCGTCGGCTAAAAGGATTCTTGGTTCATTAGCTAAGGCAATCGCTATAGCAATACGCTGCTGCTCACCACCTGATAGTTGGCTGAGTCTACTGTTTTTCTTGTCTTTTAAACCTACCAGATCCAAAAGAAATTCGGCTCGCTCTTGCTTACTAGAGTGCTGAGGAAATAGTGGTTTTTGACCTGCTTTTTCCGATCTGTTCATGAATTCCATTGGCAGTTCAATGTTTTGTCTAGCCGTTAAGTAAGGCAGTAGATTTCTAGCATTGTTCTGCCAGATAAAACCTACCGTACGCTTCTTATATTGAACAAGCTCTTTTTCATTTAACTTGAATAGATCTAGTCCATCAACATGCAGGCTACCTGCTGATGGGCGATCAAGGCCACCGACCATATTAAGAAACGTAGACTTACCAGAACCGCTGCGCCCGATGATCGCGACGAATTCCCCTTCATGTATCGTCATGTCCATGCCTTGCAGGGCTAAGACTTCTGTATCTTTTGTCTTATAGATCTTAACGAGGTTATCACAGATAATCATGGGATTCATCGCCGTTGATTCTACCGTCTCTGATTTCATAAATCGCATCTCCTACTTCCATAATCTCGATGTTATGCGTCGTCATCAATATGCTAATGCCTTCTGATTCCGTTAAGTCTTTCAAGAGCTTGACCACTTGAAGGCTGCTTTGTGTATCTAGTTCTCCAGTCGGTTCATCCGCTAAAATAATCTCCGGCTGATGTACCATGGCTCTTGCAATCGCTACGCGTTGCTGCTCACCACCAGATAGTTCGTTAGGGTAGTGAGATAAGCGCTTACCTAAGCCAACACTTCTAAGGCTCTTGATGGCTCTTTTTGCTCGCTCTTCTTTATCGCCGATTAAACGTAAAGCCAATTCCACATTTTCTTGTGCCGTCATCATAGGCACTAAAGCTACGGATTGAAAGATAAAACCATACTTATAGCGTCTGATGTCATCGTGTTCTTTAGCGCTTGCCTTTATTAAGTCTTGACCATTTAAGTAGAGCTCTCCAGAGTCTGGCCTGTCAAGGCAACCTAAGATATTTAAAAGGGTTGTTTTACCAGATCCTGAGCGTCCCTTTAATATGGTTAAGCCACCTCTAGGTACATCTATGGATATACCCTTTAGTACAGATATGCGATCACCACCATCTAGGGGGAAGCTTCTTTTAATATCCCTTGCACTTAAAATCATGGGGTTTTGTCCATTTTTATGTTCGTTACTCATCTTTCTCTTAATCCTCCCCTAGTTTCAAGGCTTGTGCGATATTGATCTTATGGATCTGCCAGGCTAAGACAAGTAAGCAGCAGACAATCGTTATACTCACAATAGAGAATGTCGTTGCAAAGTCTGATCCAGCATACTCAATCTTTAATGGAATCATCTGCTCTTGACTACCATAAGCCAAGAGAATCAAAGGTACATAAAGCCTTGCCGCTATAAAGCCGATACCCGTACCTGCCAATAGAGCGGGTAAAGTAACAGAGAGCTGTTCACCTACAAGCATCAAGATTAATTCTTTAAAGCGAAGGCCCATGGCTCTGAAGATACCAAAGAGCAAGGTTCTAGAACGAATGGACAAGATCCAATAGATCAAGAAGCCCACAGCACAAAGGATTAAGACCACCAAATAACTGATGGTTAATAAACCATTGGTTCCTTGTAAGACAGGGTCTTTATTCAAATCGATCAACTGAGCATTTGTATCGACAAATTTGGTAAAGCTCCGTCTTAAGCCACCGAAGGTGTAATCTTCACTCATCTGCTCTTCAGCAAAATCGTACAAGAACATGCTCTCGCCACCTGTCTTCATCCAGATCTCATATGGCAAGATACCAAATGAAGATTGAATTTCTGAAAGGTGGGCGATGACTAGATAATTGTCTGTAACAATTTTAGATCCATCTGTGTATTCACGAGTGGACGTTGGTTGATAGCTCGGCCAGTAAGGTACAAATCCCGCGATGATGCCATAGACCGAATTGCTATTTGAATCGCTGTAGTAGATGGTGTCACCCAAGCCTAGATTCTGCTTTGTTCTAAAATTCTCTGACACCAAGACGGCTTTGGTATCTTTCGCCATGGCATTCAAGTATGTGTTGATGTGCTCATCTAAAAGCTGATCATCAAAAATAACGGTTTCACCAAACTCTTTCGTGTGAATGCCCATTACGCTCGCTTCTTTAATGTCAACATTGCGACCACGGACTTGGCTCTTCTCGTTGATATAGACACGGGCTAAGGCTTCTACTTCAGGCATCTCTTCGAAGACGCCAAAGTCAGGTTCTTGATACACCAAATCAAGCTCAGGATTTTCTG
>CAYXVJ010000060.1:0-2355 GCA_964468675.1 uncultured Oscillospiraceae bacterium | reverse complement strand
CCTCCAGAACTCTCGTACCACGATGTCACTGCCATTCAAATATGAAATTTGTGATTTCGCGTTCTCATTGATGGTTCTTGCCGTGATGGCACTAAATAAGCCAATGGACATGGTCAGCATCAAGAAGACTGAAATAAAGGCCTGTCTGTTCCTTGACCTTATAGTCTGTAAGAAGGATAGATACATGGCAGGTCCCCACATATCCTTCGTGATCTTAAAGATTAAGACATTGATCAAGGGTAAGATGCGCCATAAAACCAAGGCTGCACCGACCATGAACAAGGAGCTACTCAAGAATAAAAGACCATCTGTTCCTTGCCCTTGCTGGACACGCTCTGCAATGCTGTCCTTTTGCTGGTTAAAGCTATATAAGGCGTAAATGGAAATACCCATTAAGATGATGTCTAAGAATAGTTTTTGCCATAAGGGCTTTTTTAAATCTAAAGCTTGTAGCTGCTGCTTTTGCTCAACGATGGTCGTTTTGGATAAACGGAACGCTGGGATAATCATCGTAAACATACTGATTATAAGCGATACGATCGCTGCTAAAATGTAATCGTTTTGGATACGAAGAGGTAGGGCTTCCCTTGATACAAAACTCATAAATGCATCTGCCGAACCGATCATATTCGTTAAGAAGAACGATAAAGGTACGGCTGCAATTAAGCTGATTAAACCAACCGCTAAGCTTTGGAGGACATAGATGCCTAATACCTGCCATCTAGAAGCACCGCGACTCTTAAAGACAGCGATCTCATTCATCTCCATACGCAATAATTGCTTGGAGACCATAAAGATAAAGGCTAAGAGTAAGAGGTAAATCGGTAATTGCAGTAAGGTTAGCGTAACCCTTGCTTGACGCGCCTCTAAATTAAAATTGGCTAGTGTCTGAACAAAGTTTGGTACAAAGATATTTCGTCTCTCATTGACTTCTCTAATATAACGGTTATTGAGTTCACGGAAATGATCCACATCTTCTGGTTTCATTTCTGTGTAGTCAAAGACAACATTCCATATCCCACTCATGTTGACAAGCGATTTCACTTCAGTGTTATCTGCAAGGCTTGCTTCATAACCTGGACGCAGCAAATCATTAAACACATCTTCTGGGACAAATAAGTGGCTGCTGTAAGTCGCTTCAGAGCGAACCCAATAGGGATCTGACGGATCACTTGCTGCAAATACACCGACGACTTTAAACGCGATCTGTCCATGTTCTTCAAACAGTGCTTCAGCAAAGCTTGTTTCAGACAAGCTCAAAAAGTCTCCTAAGAGTATATTTCTGCTCACCATCGTGCGCTGGGATATAATAACTTCATAAACGGTCGTTCCATCTGGAAGGACTTCGCTTTCCCCACTATAGACCTCACCACTTAATAGCTTCATGTGCTCTGTTAAGTCAGAGAGTGACGCGACTTGCAGATCAACCGTACGCATATCGTCTCTTATGATCTCGGGGATAAAGCTAAGTCTTCCACTGCTCATGAACTCGACTTCAGATAGCGTATCAACACCATATGCATCCGGCAGTCCTTTAGCCATCTGGTCATAGTCTTTGAGCGACAGGTTAGTTTGTGCCAGCGGTGTAAAAGAGCCTGAATCGATGGTGAGCATCAAAGGATGCCTACCGGTCTCATACAGTACGTCTTCTAAACTTCTGGTTAAGAGCCTACCTAAGACACCGTCCATATAAAGAGGACTTGCACATGCGATCGCGATCAAGAGAATGTTACCGATCAAGAGGCTTGCGACCATCCACTTCTTATGGCGTATTTTATTGAATACAATTGCAAACATATAAACCTATTCTTCCTATTCGATTACCAGCTCATCGCCTTCTACTAAGCCATCTTCAATCCAGTAATAGTCTGAATTCCAATTGACAACTTGAACATAACGTCTGACCATACCAGAGTCGGTACGAAAATTAACATAGTACTCTTGATTCACTCTTATAACCGCGCGCCTGGGAACTAATAAAACATCTTCCACACGCTGTAATTGAGCACTCACTAAGGGATTGATTGCCTGTACAGCTTCTAGTGGGTTGATGCCTTCAATCTCTAACCAAGCCGTTTGCATGACCAGTTCAGGCTCTAATAAACTGTGATCTGCAACAACACGTGCCGTCATTGTTTGACGGTCCTTAGCGGGTCCATGCTGAATCGTTACCGTAGACCCTTGTCTATATTCGTTATTCGAATTTGACATCTCAAGCAAGAATGGCTCTTGGCTGACGATGCGACACATGTATTCCCAATTGTTTAAGCGGTCGCCTGCACGCCTCCCTGTAATATCAAATACTTGACCATCAAAAGGAGCGACTAAGGTTTCAACAGCCATATCCTCTGTAGC
>CAYXVJ010000059.1:0-11962 GCA_964468675.1 uncultured Oscillospiraceae bacterium | reverse complement strand
ACTAATACTATTGATAAAACAAATACTAAACTTGATACTATTATTGATAAATTAAATTTATTAAATCCTTTAAATGTTTTAAGGAGAGGTTATATTCCAAACTATTTAGATAATAATATTATTAAAAGTATTAAAAAAGTAAAAATTAATGATGAAATTAAAGTTAAATTTCAAGATGGATATGTTATTACTAACGTTTCTTTAATTAAGGAGGACAAATGAGTAAAGAATTAAAATTTGAAGAAAAAATGACTAATTTGGAAAGTATTATTAATGATTTAGAAAATGGTAATGTTGATTTAGATGAATCAATAAAAAAATATACTTTAGCTATGCAATTGGTAAAAGAATGTGATGATGAATTAAAAGCTATGGAAAAGAAAGTAACTAAAATAGTTTCTGAAACTGGACTTACCAGAAGATCAATAGCTAAGATATTAACTGGTATTGAAAAGGTGGTATTTGAGCAGTTCCCGAATAATCCAGAAGAGTTTATTATCCGAGCTTCTAATTTGATAAATGAGCAGAAAGCAACGGCCATCATTGAACATATCACGTATGATAAGTTGACTGAAACTTTTGATACGAGCGTCTTTACAGAGCCACTGTTGGTGAAAGGACAGTTAGGTATAAATGCTATGCCAACTCAACGAAGTCTTTACGATCACCTTATTTACGATTCAAAAGTAGAGCGTGATTTTGCTTCAGATCTCGAAGTTCACCAAGAAGAAGTGGAAATATACGTTAAATTACCTAGAGGCTTCTATATCAACACACCAGTTGGCAAATATAATCCTGACTGGGCTATATCCTTCTATGAAGATGAAGTAAAGCATGTTTACTTCATCGCTGAAACTAAAGGAACTATGGAATCTATGAAACTAAAAAATATTGAAGAAGCAAAAGCACATTGTGCAAGAAAACACTTCCAAGCCATTAGTGGAGATCAAGTAAAGTACGACATTGTTAATAGCTACGACAAACTATGGGAAATCGTACAAGGCTAAACAGCTATAATATTATCTCCTCAATCTTAATTTCCAGATCACCATGAAGCTCTTTTAGCTTTCTGGTGATCTGTTTTTTATGCTTCACCAATAGTTTTTTATATGGCTTTACAATAATATTTTTGTTTGTCTTTTGCCACCTTGCACCTAAGCGTCCATTCACTAATACGCCTGGGAATATTATGCCTGTATTTGTGACGTATTTCTTTTGCTCACTAGGATCCATGAAGCGACTCTTATCCCTATAACCTAAGAAGAGTGGATCAAAGCCTGTTAGAAGAACAATCTCAGGAACGTCATGTTCTAAAGAGAGAATCTGACTGCTGTAGTAAATCGTTCCATCTAGGGGATATTCATAAAGCTCAATATCAAAGCTTTTAATGAGTTGCTTTATCTCCGTTATTTTATAGCCCGTATAGCCTCTACAATCCTGCAAGCTTGCCGGTCCATACACCTTGAAATATTGTTCAATAACTTTAGCTCTAGCTTCTTTATGGTCAATAAATTCGATTGGATCCAATACGATGAATTCTTTTTTGTTCGTTGGCTTATATGCAATCAAGCCTTGTAAACACATATCTCTGAGAACACCACCCCAGCCATGAAAGAAACTTTTAAAGTGATCTTCATCCATATTGGCTGCTAAGCACTGTGCTTTTAGTGCTTCACGAGTTGAATATCCATTTCTAATCTGCTCGACAATGAACTGTGACCAGTAGTCCATCTCATGGTCTTCCATCTCCCAATGGTCATTCCACTTGAAGTTATTTCTAGCAGACAGATGCAGTGATAAATCATCTTTGTGGACGAAATGCATGGTACCTCTAAAGGACCATGTCTTCACAAAGTCTTCTTCGATAATGGCTTCATCGTAATTGTTACTGCGAATCTTTAGTGAATAATAAGGATTCTGATTAAACTGGGCTTGCAGACCTAAAAGCTCACGCGTAACCACTTCCATCTCGCCTGTTCTCGTTAAAAACAACTTATCTAGCGTCGGTGCTAAGAGATCTCTAGTATCTTTTATACTGCTCATGCTTGACCCTGCTTTCATCAATCTTAAGTTTAACTTACACTGTATAGCATGGATATACAAGTCAAAATCATAGGAGATAAATATGAGCAAAGCTAAAGAGATCCACATATACCAAGTTGAAGACGCTAACGAAAAAATGAAGATTGTAGAAGAAGTGCTTCTTGATCTTCCAGATTGGTTCGGTATTGAATCCAGTACCAAGACTTATATTGAAGCGTCTAGAGAGTTAACGGTCTTTGCAGCAAAATCCGAGTCTGAAATCTTAGGCTTTCTAACGGTAAAGGAGACAAGCGCCGATGCCGTTGAACTTTATTGCATGGGTGTGAAAGAAAAGATGCATAAACAAGGCATTGGCTCCATGCTCTTTCGAGCGTATGAAGCCAATGCAATTGGTCAGTATAAATTTATGCACGTTAAAACAGTAGATGAAGGACTATATCCTGAATACGATGGAACTATACGTTTTTACGAACGCATGGGCTTTACAAGACTTGAAGTTATTCCTAACCTTTGGGGTGAGGAAAACCCTTGTCTAATATTAGTAAAGGGAGTTCCCTCTTCTTAATTTAGCACGTCTTTCAAGTAAGGCGATTGGCGAAGGACTGGTGTTCTCTTTTGCTTGTTCTGCAGGACACCATCCTTAACAAATCCTTCTTCACGATCTTTTAACTCCTCAATCAATAAAGCTTTGAGTTCCTCCATACGCTCCTTATAAGCTGGATCGTCCATGAGGTTATGAAGTTCATTTGGATCATGTTTCAGATCAAAGAGATGTTCTACCCCTGTCTGGTCATACCAGATGTACTTCAAGCCATCGTGGTGACGGATCATGTGGTAGCTGTAGCGGAACATATCGTGTTCACCATGCAGGTATTCACGAACATGTCCTTCCTTTCCATCCTTTTGAATATAAGGCAGTACCGATCGTCCATCGACAGACTCTGGTATCTCGATCTCGCAAGCATCCAATAGTGTTGGCATGATATCCATCAATTCAACTACTTGATCTGATTTCAAGCCGCGCTTGAGATTTAATCGTCCTGTACCATCGTTCATCACAAGTGGAATACGACTAGCACCTTCTAATGGACTCGACTTGCGCCAACGGTTGTGGTCGCCTAGTAAGTCACCGTGGTCAGATACAAACAAGATAATGGTGTTTTGCATGACACCAGCACTCGTTAAACCAGAGATCAATCTACCGATTTGATGGTCAATATGGGTCATGGATGCCCAGTAGGCTTGGCGAGCTCTCTTGAATTGGTGAGGTCTAATCTTACCTTCATAAGTAATTGCATCCCAAGAAGCTAATTCTGGTGCTTCTGGTACCCAGTCGCCTACTGGTGGCTCCGGTACTTCCACATCTCTATACATATCCATGAACGATTGAGGTGGATCGTAGGGTGCATGTGGCCTGTGGTAGCTTGTATATAAGAAGAACGGCTTCGTTGGATCACGTCTTCTTAAGAAGTCGATGCTCTCTTGTGTAACCCAATTTGTAGGATGCGTGTATTCTGGATAGTTCCATGGGTGGCCAATGTAACTGTTGCAGTTAATGCCCATCTCCATAATATCAGCTCTATGGCCTACTTCATTCTTAAACCACTGCACATAATCGTCAACAACATCTGCATGTTCGTTAAAGGGCAGTGTATCTTTCTTTTGATTGTGTAAGAAACCATCGTGGAGCCTTACATCGTCAAAGCCTGCACGGTAGCGTGATGGGTACACATGCATCTTACCTACTGCTTGTGTATGGTAACCTGCCTCTTGGAAGGACTTGGCAATCGTTGTTGGGTAGACATCCCAGGGAATGTTCTCTTGGTAACCAACTCGTCCGTGCTGTCTTTGACTCATACCTGTCAAGAATGATGCTCTTGCCGGCAAGCATGTTGGTACCGCGGCATAGGCGCTATCAAACGATACACCTTGGCTCGCCAAGGTATCAAGGTTTGGTGTCTCTACTTGTTCGTGGCCCATATAACTAAGGCTGTCACCGCGCCATTGATCGACCATAATTAGGACGACATTGGGCTTGCTGCTAGTACTCATAAGCTACCTCCTGCTGTGGGATACTTAAAATCTATCTTTGCAATCATTTTACATCAAGTGATTCTACTTGATGGTTTCTTATATGAAAAAAGGAACTGTCCGCACGTGGTGGACAATTCCCTTCTATGTGCTCAATGAATTAAACACGTTCTTGTTTCAATATTAACCCTTAACGGATCCGATCATGACGCCCTTAACGAAGTGCTTTTGCACGAAGGGGTAGATCATGAGAACTGGCAAGGATGAAACGATGATGACACCATACTTGATGGTACGTGCAATACGTTGCATCTCCATGTAGGCCTCTGGGTCTGTGACGTCTGCTTGCAGGTTTTGACCTGAGATTAAGATATCTCTTAAGATCAACTGCAAGGGGTACTTTGTAGCATCGTTTAAGTAGATCAATCCATTAAAGAATTCGTTCCACTTTGCAACTGCATAGTACAGACACATAATCGCAATGATGGCCTTTGATAGTGGCAATACAACATCAAAGAAGAAGCGGGTTACTGTACATCCGTCAATTTCTGCTGCTTCTTGCAACTCAAGCGGAATGCTTGACTGGAAGAAGGTACGACATAAAATGAGGTTATATACTGAGAATGAACCCAGAATCATCATAACAAATCTTGTGTTGGTAAGACCGATTGAGTCCACAACCATGTAGGTTGGGATCAAGCCACCGCTAAAGTACATTGTGAAGAGCATAATCTTCATAATGACGTTTCGTCCTACAAAGTCACGTCTGGATAAAGCATAAGCAGCTGGCACAGTTGTGACCAAGGCAATTAAGGTACCAAAGGCTGTATATAGAATAGTATTACCATAACCGGATAGAATTCTATTGTCACGTAGGATGTACCAATACGCTTTGAAGTTCAATCCTCTAGGGAATAAGAGGACATCACCTTTAGCTACCGCATCTGGATCACTGACGGATGCGATGACGACAAAGTAAAGGGCATATAGCACGACTGCAGTAAACAGTATGACAAAAAAGTGTATGATGCCATCGATGACTAAATCGCTTTTGTTTCTTTTCATATTATCGAACATATCATCACCATAAACTTACATTGCTGACGCGGCTAGAGATCTGGTTAACGATCATAATAATGGCGAAGTTAATCACATTATTGAATAAGCCGATCGCGGACGAATAACTAAACTGACCACCTTGAATACCAACCTTATAAGTGTAAGTTGAGATGATCTCGGAGAATTCTAAGTTAACGCCATTTTGCAGTAAGAATGCTTTCTCAAAACCAATATTTAGAAGCTGACCTGTATTCAAGATCAGTAGGATAATCATGGTTGGGACCAGTGATGGCACGTCAATATGCCACATACGTTGACGCTTGTTTGCGCCGTCAACGATGGCTGCCTCATGCAGCTCTGGTGAAACTGTAGCCAATACGGAGATATACATAATCGAGTTCCAACCGGTATTTTGTAATATACCCGACCAGACATAGATATGCTTAAACCACGTAGGCGTACTCATGAATGGAAGTGCAGTACCTCCAAGTCTCATCACGACCTGATTGATGATGCCATCATTACCCAAGAAGATAATGATCATACCACAGTAAACAACGGTCGAAATGAAGTGTGGTGCGTATGTAATGAGCTGTGAGCTCTTACGCAAACCTTTTGAACGAACATAGTTCAAAAATAGTGCATATAAAATGGGTAGAGGGAAGCCGGCAATCAATGAATAGAAGCTGAGTGTCAGCGTATTACGAATCAGTTGTTCAAACTGATAGGAACTAAAGAATGTTCTAAAGTGGTCGAACCCTACCCAGCGGCTACCAAAAATGCCGTCAACGGCACGATAGTCTTTGAATGCGATCTGCACACCATATAGCGGCAGATAGTTGAATAAAAACATGTAGATGAATGGCAGTAAAACGAAGAGGTATAAAACCTTCGTCTTCTTGAAGTTCTTCCTTCTTAAATTACGCCTGATCTCTCTATCACGGACTTTGTTGCTCGTCATATCATTACCCTTAATGTGTATGGACTAAACTGCGCCGGCTAGCGGCGCAGTTTGTCTAAATCTCTTAATTACCTGTAACACTATCTGTGTATTCTTGAGCCAATGTGAGGTATTCCTCAACATTCAGGTCGGCCAATGTGCTGATGTGTGCATCCCACTGCTCATCTGTCAGACCGTTCATCACGGAGTCTGAGATGAATCTTAAGAGGTAGTTGTCGATGTCTGCTAGCAGAATTGCACGACGCTCAGTATTCTCAACTTCTGCAGTACCAGCTGGTAAGCCGTAGACTGCATATGGCTGCCATTGTTCGATAGCTAGGCTACCGTAGTCGATTGGTGCTTCTGGGTTGATCACTCTTGAGTTATCAATTGTTGCATCCCAGAGAGCTGGTGTTTGACCAGAGAAGGACTCACCATTTCTGTATTCGGCACGGCTTGTGTAGCCAAGTGCTTGCCACTCATCTGGTGTGTTCTCGATCCACATTGGAGCTTGGTTGCCGTCTTCATCTTCAGCCCACTGCCAGAATTCGCCTTCTTGGCCTCTGCCCCATTGTAGCTTGAGCTCTGGAGTAGAGTTGACGTAGTCATACCAACGTACGAGTGCTTCTGGATTCTCAGCGTTACGTGAGATGGAGTATCCATCAGATCTGATGATGCTGTTGAAACCAACCATTTGATGGCCGTTTGGACCAACGAGTGCTGGTAGTGCTTGGTAACGGTCATTGTTCTCACCATTGTTGACGCCAACCTCACTTGGGTTGTAGCCAGCTAGTGTACCAACGATGTCTCTGCCACCATCACGGACTGCATACTCATCTGAGCTCATAACGAATGCTTCAGAGTCTAAGACGCCATCTGCATAGAGCTTGTTGAACCAACGTAGTGCATCCTTGTAACCGTCTTCTTGAGGTGAGAACTTCACTTCGTTGTCTTCAGTTACGAATAAGTGAGCACTGTTCTCGATAACACCGAATGGACCAAAGAAGGTTTCACCACCTTGTGCCCAACCCCAGATATTTCTGAAGGTTAGTGGAATCTCATCAGCTTCACCGTTTCCGTTAGGATCATCGTTCTTGAAAGCATATAGAACTGCTTCAAATTCTTCAGTTGTTGTTGGCATCTCAAGACCTACGTTCTCGAGCCACTCAACATTGATCCACATCTTAGCATCAACTGAGTTAGGAATAGCCTCATCACCTGTTGGCAATGAACGGATTGTTCCGTCAGCTGCACGCATGGCTGCTCTGTACTCAGGACGTGCTTCTAAGAACTTCACTGTGTTTGGTGCATAGTCCTCTAAGTAATCGTCGAGTTGTAATAGTTGCTCATAGTTGGATGCAACGTTTGCATTACCAAGGATGAGATCTGGAATGGAGTCTGTGTTAAACAAGATGTTTACACGCTCTGTCCAACCTGAAGATGGAATCTCACTCCACTCGAATGCGATGTTTGTAGCTTCTTCAGCTGCAATAACTGGCTTCTTGTCTTTGGCCTGCTTTAAAGCAGATGTTTGTGTAACCATAGCTGTGTAAGTGGTCTTCTCAGCTACGATTGGCAGTTCTTCACCCTTAGCAACAACACCTGAATCACCACTATCGGTGCCTTCATCTGTGCCTGCTTGAGTGTTAGAACCTGTTGTATTGTTTGGTGCATCGTTTGAACATGCAGCCAACAGTGATACAGATAACAAAATCCCTAAGCCCAACGCCATGAAACGTTGAGTAAACGACTTCTTTCTCATCTTTTTCTCCCTTTGTGTGATAAGCACTATAAATTTTTGAATGATTTAAATCACAACATGATTTAGCTTACTAATAAGTTGACGACAAAGAAATGATTCTGTTGATCTTTGATTCCGTTTTGTTTGACCTAAGTTTCTTCCCCCCTAGCTATTTGCTTAGCTAGGACTAAAGATTAAAGACCATAATTCTGACGAAATGCCTCTATTGCTTGTAAGCTGTCGTCTCTACTCATGCGCTCAGCTGTTGAATCGTAGTTGGGGTATACATTTTCTATTTTGAACAAGCTATCATGGAGTGCTGAAGTTTCAATGTAAGATCTAGAACTTATACCCAAACGTTCTTGAAAGGCTTGTTCCATATATCTAGGATCTGAAAATCCTGAATCTAAAGAGATCTCAGGAATGGACTTATCCGTGTGCTGACTCATCAAATATAGTGCATAGAACAGGCGTCTGTCAGTAACATATTCTTGGAAACTCTGGCCGAAGTTCTCCTTTATAAAGCGTGACATATAACTTAAGGTGACGTCTTCTTCTTTCGCGAACTCTGACAACTTCACATTGTATCTAAATTTCTCTTCGACAAACTTGATCAAGCGGTCAATCCTTGCCTCTTTAGCACTCTCGGACTGCTCGTCTCTAGGTCCAATAAATTCATGCTCAAAATGCTTCCTTACCTCTGCTAAGAGCTCATAGAACTTTGACATAAACATGAGAGGATCGAATGCTTCCTTCGTAAAGTAATGCTTTGCTAGATCAATTAATGCGATCTTCATCGGTTTTACATAGCGATCTTCTGCATCCGTCAAATTTTCAAACTTGATCTTTCCTTTGTTTGGGAAATTATTTAAGAAGAAGTAGGGTGAGAACTGAAGGAGCAAGACCAACAAACCTGATTTATCGTGTGTATGAATCGCATGTAGCTGATTCGAGTTCAAAACAATTAAGTCACCCTCACTGACGAGTTGTTGGCGTCCGTTAATAAGCCACACTGAGTCGTTATGCAGTGCAAGTGCAATCTCATACGCTGGATGGAAGTGTGACGGCCAGTTATCAATCAGCGTGACAAACATATTAATCCGTGGAACCAATGGATACTGAACAATTTCAAATCCGCCTTTTGCTTGCATAAGTTCTCCTTCAATAAGTCTAATTAGGTATAGGACATTATATCCGACCAAAAAATAAAATATACTATCAATTTACACCAAATGCAGGAATGTAAATAATACATCTAGCAAATCTCAATCCATACACGTTTTATGAAGTGCATCAAGGCTTAAAACAGCAAGTAGTTCAGTGTACTTAGCATCACTTTTGCATCAAATACAGCCATATACGATGCAATTAAAAGCATGTCTGTAAGCTGTAAAATTCTCGCATTTTTTGATGCTATACTGCAGGTATAGTCTTTTATACCTTATCTAATATAAAAATAAAAAAGATGTAAAGCAGAGATGGAAGAGGTGGATACATTGAAATTTTACGATGCTTCAGACGAAAGAATTAGTCTTCATGGTCTAAATCAAGTGGATATCAATAAGGGACAGTATTGGCGTACCACAGCAAAACTAATGGAAGAGATGCCACAATATGACTATGTTGGCAAACGATCCATTGGTGCAAGAATCCGTTTTAAAACAGATGCCGAAACGATTCGTATCCGCTATCGCTTAGCTACAGAATCTGTGGACTTAGCGATGGGCTTACCAGCAGCTTCAGGCTTAGATGTTTACTTAGGTAAGGGACTAGATGCAAAATTCGCTGGCTTTGTCGCACCGAAAACCTACGGGTATAAAGATCAAATGATTGAAGGTGAGATCAAGAAATCAAATGAGATGGAACTAGTGACCATCAACTTTCCTCGTAATGATATTTTAGATTTCATTGAAATTGGTTTAGATGAGAACGCAGAACTCTTAAAAGCAGATGACTATCTCTTTCAAGAACCAATCGTGTTCTATGGATCCTCCATCACTGAAGGCGGTTGTGCACCAAGACCTGGCACAGCTTACACGAGCATTGTCACTAGGTGGCTCGATAGCGACTACTTCAACTATGGCTTTTCTGGCGGAGCCAAAGGTGAATTAGCATTTGCCAAGTACATTGCAGCACATGAAAAGATCAAGGTCTTTGTCATGGACTATGACCACAATGCACCGGATCCAGAGCATCTAGAAAAGACGCACAAGCCTTTCTTTGATGCTGTACGAAAGGCAAAACCAAATCTTCCGATCGTTCTCATGACGAGACCAGACTTTGGTAGATTCCCCATAACAGATGCCAAGCGCAGGTCCATTGTTTACCAGACATATATAGAGGCTTTAGAAAATGGAGATGAGAACGTCTACTTCGTAGATGGTGAAAGTTTCTTTGGTTTCCATGGCCGAGAAGAATGTACCATTGACGGCTGCCACCCCAACGCTTTAGGCTTCATGCGTATGGCAGAAGTCATCTATCCTCTACTACGCCGCATTCTTACAAAAGATCCACTGTAACTATTTACTCTAATCATACTTAGCCCATGCCTGGTGGATGTACCTATCCACCAGGCATGGCTCTTTTCTCTATTATCTTTACTATTTTAAGTGTCTTACTGCAGGAAAATATGCTTTAGTGTTGTATGCGAATCGCAAGATCTGTACATTACGTTATAATGAGATGAAATAATATTTGACAGAAGGTACGACTATGGCTTTATATCCTTACGAAATCAAAACAGGTGAGAGACTCGAAGCAGCATTACGCTCTTCTCTTATCAAGATCTTCCCAGATGAGCTCCCAGAAGAGACAGATCCACTCGCACTACACTCTGTATTGCCAGGACAAAACTTCTCCTTCCAACTCGCATTGAAATCACATGTGCCGATCACAACACCATATAAGGTGAATACGCAAATTGAAGCGAAGTCTCCCCTACCTTTTGAGACCCCTGCTATTGATTTAAATATTCGCGAAGTGGTACAAGTTCCTGTAATGAATCCAGCGAACCAGATCGACGAGCATTTCTTAAAAGATACTGCAGGCTTATACCCAGATCTTTTGAAGCCTTTGGAAAATGAAGCAATCAAGCTTGCTGCACGCCAGTGGCAAAGCCTTTGGTTTGAACTATCTGTCCCTAAGGACATCAGACCTGGCAGTTACATCATCAGCATCTGGCTTGTCGCACAAGGCACCCCTGTAGATGAGACTGGCTTTAGAACAGAAGGCGACGATTGCCGTCTGAGCTTTACTTTTGAAGTCTTACCAGTGAAGGTTGAAGCACCTGTAATCAAGCATACAGAATGGTTCCATGCTGACTGCTTAGCTGACTTCTACAATGTTGAGGTATTCTCAGACGAGCACTGGACCATCATGAGGAATTTCATGAAGGCCATGGTGAAGCGCCACATGAACATGATCTTGACCCCCATCTTCACTCCTCCACTAGATACCGTTATCGGTGGCGAGCGTACAACCGTGCAATTAATCGGTGTAAGACGCTTTAATGACGGTGGTTATGAGTTTGATTTCAGTTTATTAGGTAAGTGGATCGATGTAGCCAGAGAAGAAGGTATCGAATACTTTGAGCTTGCTCACCTCTTCACCCAATGGGGCGCTAAAGCTGCACCTAAGGTCATGGCAGAGACAGAAGATGGCTATAAGCGTATCTTTGGCTGGGATACCCCTGCTAGCGAATCTGCCTATGGACACTTCCTATCCATCTTATTACCACAACTCGTACGTTACTTAGACGAAAAGGGACTACAAGACAAAGCTGTCTTCCACGTCTCAGATGAACCATATGAGAACTTCTTAGACGATTACATCCATGCGAAGAGTTTAGTAGAACCTTACGTTGGTGACTACAAGATTATGGACGCTTTATCTAACGTAAAGTTCTATAAGAGCGGTGCTGTCAATAACCCAGTAGCATCTAGTAACCACTTGGAAGACTTCCTCGAAGCAAAGGTACCTGGCTTATGGACCTACTACTGTGTATCACAGTGGGATCAGGTATCCAACCGCTTCATGGCTATGCCTTCTGCTCGCACAAGGATTCTAGGTTGGCAGTTGTATACAGAAAGAATTGAAGGCTTCTTACACTGGGGCTTTAACTTCTACAACTCACAATTCTCACTATCCAA